>JBEKPN010000076.1:0-5675 GCA_049520695.1 Dehalococcoidales bacterium
GACTCCATATAGCGCCGCTGGCCCTCGGCATAGATGGTGTCGAAGGCAAGCGAACTCTTCCCCGAGCCGGAAACGCCGGTGATAACCACCAGCTTATCGCGGGGGATGGTTACATCGATATTCTTGAGATTGTGCTCTCGCGCACCCTTGATGAAAATGGAATCTTGAGGCATAAATTTACATTCACATTGTAGCAGCAGGCATGATTTTGAACAAGCGGCAAGGGGCACCACATGAAGTGATAGAATACCCAAAATCATTCTTGCTTAAGGCCAGAAAGAGCAAGTTTTAACAAACTGGATTGGGGAATATTCATACCAAATCATCCGGTCATTACTGAACAAAACAAGCAATTTTATCTGACGTCGTCATCGCCCAATTATTTTACTCGTCAGCCATTTTTGTCTACTCAACCAGTGACAGGGATTGACAAGGGGAATATAATCATATTTAGTCAAAAAGGAGGTGCAAAAATGGTGGGTGAGGGTTGTGCTTTCTGTGGTGGGGTCATATCTTATGAGCCGTATAGTGAGACAATCCAGGGCAACAAACTAGCCTTCCATTCAAAGGCTTGTGCAGAGGCTCTGAAGCAAGAGGAAAAGAAGTGCGCCTACTGCTGGGGTATCGTAGCTTACGAGCCATACTACGAGATAATTGACGGTAAGAAGCTAGCCTTCCACGCCAAGGAATGTGCGGAAGAATACAAGAAGAAGGGAAGGCGGTGTACTTGCTGCCATGGTATGATAGTGTACAAGCCATATTACGAGACGATAGATGGGAAGAGACTGGCCTTCCACGCTAAGGAATGTGCGGAAACATACAAAAAGAAGTAGCGTATAGAGAGAATTAACCGTTAATTCGAGATTTTATCCTAGAGGATAAGCTGAGTATTAAAACCAAAATATCAAGATTATCTAAAGCGAGTATCAAACGTTCTTTTTTCACACTTGGGCATTAAGTGTAAGCAATACATGCAGTTGGGCAGACGTTTTTGAGTTAACTAATTGTCAGTTTTGTTAAGCCAATTATATATGGCCGTTTCAGGCATTATCTATTACCAATATAATCGCACGTCCCGTCATGGGAAAAGTGATTGATGACGGATTTGAGATGATATCTGATTATTAATTACCCTCTTTGTAGTCCATCGTTGGCTCGGCTATAATAGCACCCGATGGATATGGTAGTGTATCAATTTGAAATCCTAAATTTGAAAATTAACGGATAATATATTTTATCGTCCACAATATATTAGAGTTTTTATATTGCCTCTTTCAGGATTGACATCGGATAGTATAATTAAATCCCATGAGCTTTTAAAGAATTGAAAGGAAGGAGGTTAATTGGGAATGAAGAAAATGATAAAAAAGTTTGGCAAACTAATAACAGCATCCTTCATCGTAATGGGAATTGGATTAGTTACTTTCCTGAGCACTCCTATTTGGCTTCAATTTGGTATAGATACGGATATACCTGGTTTTTTCATTATCTTGATTGGTCTTGAGATTTACATTATAGGGCTAATTTGTAGGAAAAACCTGGGTAGAGCCAAGTTGGCAGCCTTAATTACACTTGTTTCAATCCTGAGTATCGCAATCTTGAGTTTCGTTGTAGGGCTGATTTTCCCTGACTTTAATTTCCATTAAATCCATCTTACTCCAAATTGAACACACTTTGATGGATACGCACGAGCTAAACGAACTTAAATCCCGGGCTATGGCTGAGATTGAGCGCCATCGCGCCGAACTCGCCAGCCTGAGCCATAATATTCACAGCCACCCCGAAACCGCCATGAACGAGCACCAGGCGGTGGCCTGGCTGACCCAGGAGTTGGAAGCCCAGGGGTTTACCATTGAACGCGGCATCTGCGAACTGCCGACTGCCTTCCGTGCATCTTACGGCCAGGGTAAGCCCGTCATCGCCTTCATCGCCGAATACGACGCGTTGCCCGAGATAGGACACGCCTGCGGGCATAACCTTATCGCCACCGCCGCCGTGGCCGCCGCCATCGGTACGAAAGAGGCCACGGACAGGTTTGGCGGAAGCGTTCAGGTCATCGGCACGCCCGCCGAGGAACTCTCCGGCGGCAAGATAATCATGGCTGAGCGCGGGGCTTTCGCCGGCATCGACGTGGCTATGATGATGCACCCGGCCACCCACAACAGCGCCATGATAACGTCCCTGGCCTGTATGGCTCTAAACGTCGAATTCTTCGGTAAGGAAGCCCACGCCGCGGCCCACCCGGACCTCGGCATCAACGCGCTGGAAGCCATGATACTGTCGTTCAATGCCGTCAATGCGCTCAGGCAGCATATCCGTAGCGACGCGCGCATCCACGGTATCATCACCGACGGCGGGAAAGCCGCTAATATCGTGCCGGCCCATTCGGCCGGGCGCTTCCTCGTACGCGCCGGCAATGTCGGTTATCTCAACGCCCTCAGGGAAAAGGTGCTGGACTGTTTCAAGGCCGCTTCCCAGGCCACCGGCGCACGTCTGGAGTACCGCTGGGACGAAAAAGAATACTACGCCCCCATGCGCAACAATGTGACCATGGCGCGGCTCTATGCGGAGAATATGAAGCGCATGGGGCATGCCGTCCCCATTTTCGACCCGGAGCAGTCTTTCGGCAGCACCGACATGGGTAATGTCAGCCAGATAGTGCCTTCCATACACACGTCGGTGGCCATTGCCCCGCCCGGCGAAAGCGAGCACACCACGGAGTTCGCGCGCTATGCCGCCAGCGAAAGGGGCCTGACACAGAGCCTGAGAGCGGCCGGTGGACTCGCCATGACCGCCATAGACCTGCTCACGTCGCCTGACATTCTGGCGGCGGCCAAACAGGAGTTCGAGAAAAGCTAGCTTGGCCACCTCAATGAGATAGAGCGCAAATCACCGCCCCTTGCTTCCTTGGTTCAAATTCCTAAACTCGTCAGATTAGCGTGCCAGATTCTTTCCGCCAGAGGCGGACCTGAGGCGGGCTCAGAATGAGATGTGACATCTTTTTGCCACCCTGAAATCTTAAGGGTATAATAACAGCGTTATTCGTATTCGACTGTCGCTCGCGAGAGATGAAATATTACCTCGGTATCGATGTGGGCTCGGTGTCCACCAAACTGGCTGTATTGGATGACGGCTGGAAACTGGCGGCGCATGTCTGCATACCCACGCACGGCGAACCTGCCGCTGCGGTCAAACAAGGGCTAGGACAAATACAAGAGCAATTGCCCCCCAATATATCTATCGAGCAGGTGGCCGTCACAGGCAGTGCGAGGGAGATTATTGGCAAAATGGTCGGCGCGGACATCATCAAAAATGAGGTCACCAGCCAGGCCGTTGCCGCGCTGCACTACTTTCCCGAGGCTCGCACTGTCATCGAGATCGGCGGGCAGGACAGCAAGATTATCCTCCTGAGAGACGGGCTGGTAGCCGACTTCGGCATGAACACCGTATGCGCCGCCGGTACGGGCAGCTTCCTTGACCACCAAACGCAACGTCTGGGTTTGAGTCTGGAACAATTCGGGGAGACAGCCTGCCGCAGTAATACGCCGGCTAAACTCTCCGGCAGGTGCACCGTCTTCGCCGAATCGGAGATGATACACAAGCAGCAGAGCGGTGGCAAACTGGAGGATATTGTCTTTGGTTTATGTCAAACGCTGGCGCACAACTATCTCAATAGCGTGGCTGCCGGGAAAGAAATCCTGCCCCCCGTAGTATTCCAGGGAGGGCTGGCCTTCAACCAAGGCATGGTGCGCGCCTTCGAAGACGAATTGAAAACAGAAATGGTGATACCCGAACACCCAGAGATGATGGGGGCCATCGGGGCGGCTTTGCTGGCCGGGCAACAGGCTACGGACAAACCCAGCCGCTTCAAGGGATTCAACCTCTAGATTTCTCGGTCTAAACAGGATATAAGGAGAGCTATGAAAATCGCAGTTGACGCTATGGGTGGCGATTACGCCCCTGTTGAAATCGTAAAGGGGGTCATCAAGGCCGCCCACGAGTACAAAGGAGTGGAAATCATACTCGTGGGGAAACAGCCTCTGCTGCACGTGCTGGCGGGCAGGCAACTTAAAAAGCTGGGCATTGCCGTTGTGCATGCCGAGCAGAACATCGAATTTCACGAACATCCCATGGAAGCCCTGCGACAAAAGCCGGATGCCTCTATACCCATCGGCATCGGCCTGCTCAAGGCAGGAAAAGCGGACGCCTTTATTTCAGCCGGCTCGACGGGTGCCGTTTTTGCCGCCGCCTTGACAATGCTTGGAAAGATCGAAGGCGTCTCGCGACCGGCCATCGCCAGCATTATTAACCTGAGCCACTCGCGCCTGCCGGCCCTGCTGCTGGACTCCGGTGCTAACGCCGATTGCCGTCCGGCGCACATGGTGCAGTTCGCCCAGCTGGGCAACCTTTACGCCAGCCGCATCTTCGGCTTGGAATCCCCGCGCATCGGGCTGCTCTCCAACGGGACTGAGGAGACCAAGGGCAACCGCCTGACGGTGGAGAGCAACCAGCTTCTCAAGCAGTCCGGACTGAACTTTATCGGTAATATCGAAGGCAACGACCTGGTGAACGATGTGGCGGATGTCATCGTCACCGACGGATTTACCGGCAACATCCTGCTCAAGGCGCTGGAAGGGCTGGGTGAGTCCATCGTCAGGCTGCGCGGTTTCGAAAAGGCGCACCATACAGGGAACCCGCGCCTCACGGGCCAGGCGCTTTCGGCGGACGTAGGGGTGAGCTCATTCATAAAGAATCTGGACTACCGGGAATTCGGCGGGGCCTGCCTTCTCGGGGTAAAGGGAAATGTTATAATATCTCACGGCAGGAGCAAGGCCAAGGCTATCAAAAACGCCATCGGCATTGCCAACCGCACCGCCGAACGCCATATCGCTCAGGCACTCAAAGAGGTAAATTATGAACACGGAGAAGACAGACCGGATGTATGATGTCATCATAGTGGGAGGAGGTCCGGCAGGGCTTTCCGCCGCCATTTATACCTCGCGCGACCGCCTGGACACGCTGCTTATCGAGAAAGGGCTGACGGGCGGCATGATCAACGAAGCTGACAAGGTGGACAATTACCCGGGCTTCCCGGAAGGCATTTCTGGCATGGACTTGACCTCCAAAATGTACCAGCAGGCGCAGAAGTACGGCCTCAAGGACGTAAATGCTGAGGTCATGAGCATAGAGGTCTTGAATAAGCACAACTTTGTCGTCAAAGCTTCCGACGGGGAATATACCTCAAAAGCCATCATTATCGCCGGAGGCTCTGACAAACAGAAGATGGACGCCCCCGGAGAGAAGGAATACACCGGACGCGGCGTCTCCTATTGCGCCACATGCGACGCCCCCTTTTATACCAACAAGGTGGTGGCCGTGGTGGGCGGCGGCAATTCCGCGCTGTACGAGGCCATGCACCTGGCCAAATTCGCCGTGAAAGTTTATATTATCCACCGGCGCGACCATCTTCGCGCCACGCAGATAGTGCAGGAGCGAGCCAAGACAGAGCCGAAGATAGAGTTTATCCTGAGTACCATTGTGGAGGCAGTGGAGGGCGGGGATTTCGTAGAGAAGCTGAAGCTCAAGAATGTGGCTACTGGTAAGACCTCCAAGCTCAAGCTCGATGGCATCTTTGTATCAATCGGGCTTAAACCCAACACGGACTACCTCAAAGG
>JBEKPN010000077.1:0-5633 GCA_049520695.1 Dehalococcoidales bacterium
ATTGTGCTTATTCCTCCAGGGAGTCTGAATTCAGAGAACGACTATATCAAGCGCATCATCGGGTTACTTGGGGAAAAGGTGGAGTTGAGGGATGGCAAGGTCTATATACATCAGGCTGACGGCAATGTCTTTGCGCTGGATGAGACCTACGTGCCGAATCCCTCCATGCAGAATTACACCAGCGATGTCATCCTGCCCGGCCAGTATTTCGTGATGGGCGACAACCGCAATAACTCATCCGATTCGCGCGGCGGGTGGACGGTTGGCCTTGATGATATTGTCGGAAGGGCCTGGCTGGTCACATGGCCGTTTTCGGATATCGGACTAGCTCCGAATTACGCGCTGCCTCAGGGGTGATATTAAATGAAAGCCATCCTGCGTGAAGTTGCTATTACGCTCCTCATGGCTGTGGTGTTGTTTTTGGGCATTCATTACACCATACAGAACACGGAGATTATCAGCGGAAGCATGATACCGACGCTCAGCATTGGAGAGAGGGTTTTCATCTACAAGCTGGCTTATAAATTCGGTCACCTGCCCCAGCGGGGGGATATAATTGTGTTTATGCCCCCGCCTTCGGCGAATTCTGATAAGGACTATATCAAGCGCATCATCGGCCTGCCAGGGGAAATCGTCAAAATCCAGGATGGCAACGTGTATATCGATAAACCGGACGGCAGCGAGATCAAGCTGGACGAACCCTATATAGCTGAGGCTCCGAGCTACACCTATACCAGTCCTGTTATTCCACCTGGCAACTATTTCGTCTTGGGCGATAACCGCAACAACTCGGGAGATTCGCACACGGGCTATACGGTGCCTATCGGCAAAATAGTCGGCCGTGCCTGGTGGGTCACCTGGCCTTTCAGCAAGTTCGGTGCGGCACCCAACTACAAATTGCCTGAATGATAAATAAGGAGGCAAGGATGTCTGACTACAAAGCGTCGAGTGCCGAATCCCTTTTCCGCCGGACGGGTGCGGTTCTGGACGGACATTTCCTGCTGACGTCGGGACTGCATTCCCCGGTCTACTGGGAAAAATTCCGCATTTTGGAGCATCCCGAGTACACGCAGAAGCTCTGCGCTATGATAGCCGGCCATTTCAAAAATGAGGGGATCGACGTCGTAGTCGGCCCGACTACGGGCGGCATCATTCTGGCGTTCGAGGTGGCCAAGCAGCTTGATGTGCGCTGCATCTTCGCCGAAAAGGAAGAGAGCGGCAAACGTGCTTTCCGCCGCGGCTTCGTGCTGAAACCCGGCGAGCGGGTTCTCGTTGTGGACGATGTGCTCACCACCGGCAAATCGGTTAAAGAAGTCCTTGAAGCGGTCGGCGAGAAAAACGGATGCGTGGTCGGCATCGGCGTGCTGGTAGACCGCTCCGAGTGTGACCTCAAGCTGGGTTATCCCCTTTTTAGCTGCCTGCGCTCGGTTACTCCAGCTTACCGGCCCGAAGAGTGCCCTCTATGCAAGTCCGGCATGCCGCTGGTGAAACCGGGCAGCAGTCATAAACCTGTGGAGTAAGCCTCGTTCGATTATTTGAGGTGTTCCTTATCTCAAATGGGAGGAGCTTATGGACTCGCCTCTCTTTATCGCCGCGGTAGTGCTTTTGGCGGTAGCCACCGTGTGTTTTGCTTATGTAATCCTGCGCTGGCGCTTCTCAAAGCGTTTTCAGGAGTGGCAGGCCCTGGAACGCCAGACGCTGGAGATGGAGCGTGAAAAAATCCGCAAAAGCGCTATCACCCAGAGCCGCTCGGTGCTGGGCGGCAAATTCGCCGAGCAGATTGCCCCCTACCTTCCCGACTTCAAATACGACCCTACCGAGGCGCGTTTTATCGGCACCCCTTTCGATCTGATTATTTTCCCAGGCCTGGCTTGCGGCGACCCGAGGGAAATCGTCATCATGGAGATTAAAACGGGCAAGAATTGCCAGCTTTCCCCGGTTGAACGCAAAATCCGCCAGATCATCGAGGACGGCATGGTGCGCTACGAGTTTTTCCAGCCGCAGGTGAATGGAACGCAAGAGGACTGCTTGTAGCTCATTCTGAGGAGGTCCGCCTTCGGCGGAACGACGAAGAATCTGGTGGCATGAAGAGAAAAAGTCTACGAGCTTAGACCTGCCTTGGTTGTTGGGTTCCTGCCAGATGCTTCGCTACGCTCAGCATGAGCTATCCCACTAAACTCGCTTGAACTCTTTGGCCAGTTGCTCGTGGGTCAGGCATATCAGCGTTGGCCTGCCGTGCGGGCAGGAATTGGGCAGCTCCACCTGTTCCAGTTGCCTCAGGAGCGCGCGCATCTCGTCCTCTCCCAGCGTTGCCCGAACCTCACCGCGCTGTGGCAGGCGGTAAGCGCCATCAGCCGTTCCATAAACTGGCTGCGCTCCTTGCCCGCTGACTCCAGCAGTTCGCTCAGCATGGCCTTCCAGTCTTTTTCTGCCAGCAGGGCCGGCACGGTGCGCGCCAGAAAGCTGTTCGTGCCGAAGGGTTCGAGGCTAAACCCCATCTGTGCCAGCTCGTCCAGGTGCACGGCGAGCACGTTTGCCTGCGCCGGGCTGACCTCGAAAGGCTCGGGGGTGAGTAAAGCCTGCACATCGAGCTTGTTCAGCGTTTTCTCGCGGCTCAGCTTCTCGAACAGTATGCGCTCGTGGGCAGCGTGCTGGTCTATCAAATAAAGTCCGTCCGGCCCCTCCGCTACGATGTAGCTGTTTCTAATCTGGCCAAGGAGTCTGAGCGCCGGAAGTGTGGTTTTGGGTGTTGCCAGTCGCTGAGGTTCGGCCTGAGACGGCTCCGGCTTTGTGTATGGGGAAGGTCTTGCACCACTCGTAGAGTGAGCCGGAAAGAGGGGCGTCTGTTTGGTCGCCTGGTAGGGTGTCACTGCGACCTCTGCTATACTTGAGACAGGCGTCATCTGCAGCAGCGTCTGGCGCACCGCGCGCTGCACCGCGCCGTACACGGCGGATTCGTCCTTCAATTTGACCTCGCTCTTGGTGGGGTGGATGTTGACGTCCACATCTATTGGCGCGACCTCAATATTGATAACGGCGATGGGGTGCTTGCCGGTCATCAGCAGCCCGTGATAGGCCTCCTCCACCGCCCATGACAGCCTGCGGCTGGTTATCCAGCGGCGGTTGACGAAAAGGCTGATGTAATTACCCGTCGAACGCGAGAGCGATGGGTTGGACACCATGCCGCGCACCTTGATAGAAGCGTCCGCATTCCATCCCTGCTCTCCGATATCCAGCATATTGCGGGCGACTTCCAGCCCGTAGACCTGTATGATGGCATCCAGCAGTTCTCCGCTGCCCGGCGTGGTCAGGCTGACCTTGCCGTCCATGCTCAGGCTGAACTTTACCTCGGGATAGGCCAGCGCGTACTGGCTGATGACCGCCGCGATGTGGCTGGCTTCCGTAGGTCTGGATTTGAGGAACTTGAGCCTGGCGGGAACGGATTGAAAGAGCCTCACGGCGCTGATGGTGGTCCCCTGTGCTCGCCCCAGCGCGCCCTTTTTGAGTGTTTTCCCATCCTGCATCTGGAGATGCCCACCCTCGGTGCTGTTCGCAGGGCAGGAGGTAATCTCCACGTCAGCCACAGCGGCTATGCTGGGCAGAGCCTCACCGCGGAAGCCCAGGCTGTGCAGTGAGAACATGTCCTCGAAGCGCGTTAGCTTGCTGGTGGCGTGGCGCTGGAAGGCCATCTCCAGGTCTCCCCGCGCGATGCCGCAGCCGTTATCGCTGACACGGATGAGATCAAGCCCGCCCCCCACTATCTCGATGGAAATTTGTGTGGCTCCGGCATCGAGCGAATTTTCCACCAGCTCTTTGACCACCGAGGTAGGGCGCTCGATAACCTCGCCGGCGGCGATGCGTGAGATAACCTGTTCGTCAAGGAGTCTGATTAGCATGTGGTGTCTCAATTCAAAATAAGCATGACGGTGAAAAGGCTATGCCTCGGTGGTAGTAATGAGATAATAAAGATAGCCGAATGGCAAGCCTATGATAAAAGCGATGTGCCAGTCATAGAACAACCAGTCCCAGAAATTCCGATATGCCTTGTGTGAGTTGTTGTCGATTCTCATGCTTATCTACAATCCCCATGAGTAATTTATTTTATCTCCCATAATTATTATATATAAAAAGTTGCGGGAGTGTACCTGATACGAAAGGCAGAGTTAATCCACCTTCTCCAGCCGGGCGAAGCTGAGCAGCAGTTTTTTGACGCCCACACCTTTAAAGGCCACGATGGCCTCGATGTCGCCGCGCACCGGGTGGGCGCTGATGATGATGCCCTCGCCGAACTGCGCGTGTCGCACGGCGTCACCCGCCTTGAGCTCCGACAGCGACTGGTCCTCGTAAATGGCGGGCGCGGCCTCCCATTCCCAGGCCTTCTGGGAGACGCTGGCCTCCTCGGTTTTCCAGGGCCGCGAGCCTGTGGTCAGGGCAGCGGGTATATCCTTAAGGAAGCGTGAGGGGGCGTTGACAGTCGAACCGCCCATCATGTTGCGCCGGAAAGCGCGCACCAGATACACGCGGCGCTTGGCGCGCGTGATGCCCACGTAGCACAGGCGCCGTTCTTCTTCCATCTGCGCAGGGTCGTCGAAGGAGCGTATATGCGGCAGTATGCCCTCCTCCATGCCCACGATGAACACCACCGGGAACTCCAGACCCTTGGCCTGGTGCAGCGTGATGAGAGTGACGGTGTCGGTGGCCTCTTTGAGGCTGTCCACGTCGGATACCAGCGTCACGCCCTCCAGCAGGGCGGGCAGTGCTTCGCCGGGGGACAGCTTGTTATAATCCTGCGCCACGCCTCTAAGCTCTATGACGTTGTCCCAGCGGTCCTCGCCGTCCGGTGAGGCTATGACATATTCCTTGAAACCCGTATGCTCGATGACCCTGTCGAAGAAATCTATCAGCTTGAGCGAAATGCTGAGTGCTCTTAATTTTATGATCATCTTGTGGAAATCGGTCAACAGCCTGGTAGTCCTCGGGCTGAAGAGAGCCTTCTGGTCTTCGCCCGGCTGCTCTGCCAGCTCGCGTATAGCCCCGTAGAGGGAAAGCCCCTGGCTCTTGGCCCAGGTGGACAGCTCGGCCACGGTGCGCTCGCCGATGCCGCGCTGCGGCACGTTGATGACGCGCATCAGGCTGATATCGTCCGCCGGGTTCTGAATGAGCCTGAGGTAGGCGATGATGTCCTTGACCTCTTTGCGCTCGTAAAAGCGCGTGCCGGCGACAAGCTTGTAGGGCGCGCCGTAGCGGATGAAGGCCTCTTCCAGCGCGCGCGACTGCGCGTTGGTGCGGTACATCACGGCGACATCCCCCAGTTTGGCCTCCCCCCGGGAGGTCAGCTTTTCGATCTCGTTCGCCACGAACTGGGCTTCTTCCTGTTCGTTATAGGTCTCGACCAGCGTTATAGGTGTGCCCTGCTCATTCTCGGTCCACAGCTCCTTGGGCTTGCGCTGCTTGTTGGTGGAGATTACGGCGGAGGCCGTGTCCAGTATGGTCCTGGTGGAGCGGTAGTTCTGCGCCAGCAGGATGGTTTTAGCTTCCGGGTAGTCTTTCTCAAAGTTGAGTATATTGCGCAGGTCCGCCGAGCCGTAGAGGTCGAGCCGAACGCCTTGCGCTCAGGCCGACTACGATCTAGA
>JBEKPN010000078.1:0-5545 GCA_049520695.1 Dehalococcoidales bacterium
GACACCTGGCTTTTCAACGGAACGATAAGAGACAATATTCGTTACGGCCGGCCGGATGCCACCGACGAAGAGGTGGTGAAAGCGGCGGACATGGCTTACGCGGACCATTTCGTGCGTACGCTGCCAAACGGCTATGATATGGTCATCAACGAGGAGGCTTCCAACATTTCGCAGGGTGAAAAGCAGTTACTCACCATCGCCAGGGCTATACTGATAGACCCGAAAATACTGATACTGGACGAAGCTACCAGTTCGGTGGATACTCGTACCGAGGTCCTCATCCAAAAGGCCATGGAGCAGCTTATGGCAGGGAGGACGAGTTTTATCATCGCCCATCGCCTATCCACTATTCATAATGCGGATATTATTCTGGTGATGAAGGACGGCGAGATCGTCGAGCAAGGTAATCATAAGACGCTTCTGGCCGCGAATGGCTTCTACGCCTCACTGTACAACAGCCAGTTCGAATCGGCGCTGGTGAGTTGACGGGGTAATAGCGGGCAGCCAGCCACACACGAGCATAAAGCCAGCAAGGAGGGGGAGCGCTTAATTCCGCCCTCCTTTTGTTTTACACTTCGGGTTGGTTCAACAGGGAGTAATGAGGGTAAAAGCTACTGTGAACATTTTAAAATATTGTTTAAAAACATACCATTATCCGCATATTGATATTCAACGGTATCTGGATAAACTAACACCTTCCCTCCATTTTGGTTTTGGTACTCGGCAATAAAGGGTTCGTAAGGCTGGGTCGAACCTCCTGATAGTAGCACTGTTGCGGGGGATTGAACTTGTAAAGCCGATGTATAGTAATCAAGATATATTGCATGTACTCCATTTAGTAAAGGGTCAGTGCTATTAACTGACATAGTTAACCCGTAACTATTCGCCATTGTTTGGACTATGTCTATGTAAAAAAGCTGAGTAAGCTCTCTTGTACTTTGTCTATACCCATAATCATTGCTAATTACTAAAATGCCTCCGTTTGAGACAAAGGACTGTATTTCCTTTAATTCTTGATCTGTATAGGGAAGAGCTACTCCCCCACATATGTACAATACACGGATCCCTTTTTCTTTAAGTACGTTATATGTTAAGGGTTCAATATCCAATTTTATGATTTGCCAACCCTTTGCGGATGCTAAGTTTGTAAAGGTGTCCCCTCCTTCACTGCTATGATGTATGTCCACACCGATAATTAGTGCAGAAACGTTGGTATTAGTTGGGACAGATGTTGAACTCGATATTGGAGTCGTGGGAATCTGAGCTACGGTTTGCATTACAGTAACAGAGGTGGTTGCAGTAACTGTCTGGGTAGCAATTGTGCACCCACTCATAATCAAACTGGAAATCAGCACAACACAGATAGCTAATGCGCATATTTTTAGCAGTTTTTTGCTGTGAAAAAATTGACTCATATTAACCTCCTGTTGAGCCAATGTTACTTTCCACCACCTAAGTACCAATTCGCAGGGAACGGCTAGAAGCTTCCTGTAGTGGTAAAGTGAAGTATGTGAATAATACTAAGGTACGATGGGGTCGAAGTCAATAGGTTATACTCGCATTGACTGAATCAATATAGTATGTTTTTCGCGAACCGAATGGGTTAAGTAACTGTCAGGCTGGTTGATAATGGTTCGGTTAAAAAGCACGAAAGAACGCTCAATATCGCTCAAAATAGCATGTCATCTCGAAAATAATACAGACTAAATCTGATTATGATGGCTTGGGCTGCGGATGAACCTCGTTCGTCTGCCCAGTCGTTGTTGGTTGAGCCTGAGCAGGTTCGACCTTGGGCTTCGTCGGATGCCTTCTTTCTGTTTCTTCAACATCCATTGGGGATACCTCTGGTCTTTTTGCTGTGTAAACGGTTAAGGTATTACGGTCCCAGAACCAGTTTTTGCGCAAGTTTTCAATCTCTGCGGCAGGTAGTGGTTTTATCGCGCATGGGCGCAACGGGGTGTTTAGTTGTATCTGGTCAGGCAGCGCAAACCTGGCGTTCAATTGTAATTTGTAACCGCTTCCTTTATTCATATCGGTTAGCATAATATCTAAGGCGAGCTTACCCTTGTATTCAAACCGGAAAAGTTGGAGTCCTTGGAGTATACTCGACATCTCGATACCAGCTGCCGGCCTGTTGATAGAGTGGAAAAGCGTTTCATCCGGGGCATCCATTTTAACAATTACCATATCGGCCAACGCCAGTTCGCTGCGCACGTCCTGGCGCTTGATAAGGCTGCCATTGGTTAGCACCGCCACCGGTAGCCCCAGTATAGATTTAACCATAGTGATAGCGGCGCCGAGGTTAGCTGCAAGTGTTGGCTCGCCCATGCCTGAGAAAGTGACCCAATCGGCGGCCACGCCCTTGGCAGCCATGAGATCGTCGCTGAGCGTTGTCAGGGATACGAACTCCTGCCGTTCCGTTTGCGGTTTGACAGTGGGGCCAAGTTGGCAATACACGCAGTCGAAGTTACAAGTTTTTTGTTCGGTGCAAAGAATATCAATTCCCAGAGAGCGACCCAAACGCCAAGAGGCTACCGGGCCATAAACGGTTGATTTAGGCATTTCTCCTCCAACAGCTTTGTTTTTAAAATATATTTGCCTTTAGTTTGGGATAATCGCCATTTGATTGAATTACAGCCTACGCAGCCACATTTTCCTGTTTTTAGACATGACCTCATCTCCATATACTGCTATCGCCCGAATTAGCAATCTACCTGATAGATTGCCAATGCTATTTTACAAAACGAAAATATTTGTTGTCAATACCCCCGGGATCACTTCTAAAACTAGAAATGATAGTTTACACGTACCTACTCTATGAGTTGGGTCGGATAGATTGGCGATACTTAAAGTAGGTCAGCCGATTATTTAGCGGTATTCAGTAATTCTCAAATATGCTATTATATTTTTTTCGATATCTCATGGCAGAAACAGAAAGCAATTATCATATACTGTAAAACGGATACCTGTCAAAAGTAAGTCCTGCCAAGCCTTTGTGGTTGACAGCAATGTAACCAGACGATAAACTAATCCAATGCCAAAACTGGCAGGTTTGTAGCGATTAATCTTTCGGCGACTACCAGATGAGAAAAGGGAAACCTCTAGTATAGATACAGGTATTAACTCGTCCGGCAACTGCCATGAAGCTAGCGCTACGCGCTTTTAGGCAGTAGTCAGAGTCCCCATTGTAAAACACGCTGGTTCACTGGCATCATCGAACAACGAAAGGTAAAAAATGACGCAACTGGTTAATTTCACAATTGACGGCAGGCAGGTCAGCGCCCCGGTCGGCGCAACGGTCCTCGAAGCGGCGCTTCAGGCGGGCATATACATACCAAACTTGTGTTATGACCCCGACCTCAAGCCATATAGCGGCTGCCGCATGTGCCTGGTAGAGATACAGGGGATGGGCGGGCTGCCCACAGCTTGTACCACCGTGGTAGCTGAAGGCATGGTGGTCAAGACTTATGGCCCTGAACTGGACCAGGTACGGCGCGACACGCTGCAATTGCTTTTGGCCAACCATCCCACCGACTGTCTCACCTGCGTCAAGAACCAGCGCTGCGAGTTGCAGAAGGTGGCCGCGCATATGGGCGTTACCGAGCGCACGCTGCGCCGCACCTCTGGCGAGAAGGTAGTGGATGAGTCCAACCCCTTCTTTAAGCTGGATCGCAATTACTGCATACTCTGCGGTCGTTGCACACGCACTTGCGACGAGATTACGTGTGTCAACGCCATCGAAATGGTCAGCCGCGGCGACGATACACGCATCAGCCTCTTCGGCAATCAGACTTTTATGGAGTCCATCTGCCGCTCCTGTGGAGAGTGCGTGGTGCGCTGCCCAGTTGGGGCTCTTGTCCCCAAGAGCAACGTTATACCAGCCTCCGAGGTGCTTACTACCTGCTGCTACTGCGCCACCGGCTGCTCCATGTACTTGGGGGTACGCGACGGGAAAATCGTCTCTGTGCGGGGTAATCGAGAAGGAAAGTCCAACAGGGGCAAGTTGTGCGTCAAGGGACGTTTCGGCATAGCCGATTTTGTGCAACATCCCGACAGGTTGGCCTCTCCGCTTATCCGCGGCGAGAATGGTCTGACTCCGGCAAGCTGGGATGACGCTCTCGCCCTAGTGGCCGAAAAATTCAAGTCATACGCCCCGGATGAGATTGCCGTCATCGCCTCGTCACGCAGCACCAACGAAGACGTTTACGTCGCGCAGAAGCTGGCGCGGGCGGTGCTTGGTACCAACAACGTCGATAACTGTGCCCGCCTCTGACATGCCCCTACGGTGGCCGGTCTGGCCACCCAGTTCGGCTCAGGAGCCATGACCAATTCCATCGGCGACCTGAAAGATTCAGCCTGCATGCTTTCCATCGGCGCTAACACTACGGAAGCGCACCCCGTCATCGGCTTCGAAATAAAGCAGGCAGTCAGGCGCGGCTCCAAACTCATTGTTATAAACCCGCGCCGCATCGGACTGGTGCAGCACGCTGACCTGTGGCTCAGGCCACGCTCAGGCACCAATGTTCCTCTCCTAATGGGCATGTGTCGCGCCATACTGGACAACGGCTGGCAGGACGATGCCTTCATCGCCGAACGCTGTGAGAACTTCAATGCCTTTAAGGATTCTCTCTCTCAGTATGATCTGGAAAGCGTCAGCCAGATTGCGGGCGTAAGCGCCGAAGACATCCTGGCAGCCGCCCGCATGTATGCGCAGAACAGCCCTGCTTCCATCATGTACGCCATGGGCATCTGCGAGTTCAGCCACGGCACCGACGGCGTAATGGCCGTAGGCAACCTGGCCATGCTTACCGGTAATATCGGCAAAGCGGGAGCGGGAGTCAACCCGCTGCGCGGACAAAACAATGTGCAGGGTGCCTGCGACATGGGAGCACTGCCAACGGGCTATACAGGTTATCAGTCCGTGAGCGACCCGGCGAATCAGGAAAAGTTCGCCAAGGCCTGGGGCAAAGCCCCCGGCCTGAAGCCGGGCCTGACGCTAACTGAAATGTTTGATGCCGCCTGCGCGGGCAGGATAAAGGCCATGTACATCATCGGGGAAAACCCCATGCTGAGCGACCCCAACCTGGAGCACATCGAAAAAGCCTTGCGCAATCTGGAATTCCTGGTTGTTCAGGACATCTTCCCCACAGAAACCACAGCCCTAGCCCATGTTGTCCTGCCGGGAGCCAGCTTTGCAGAAAAAGATGGTACGTTCACCAGCACCGAGCGGCGTGTGCAGCGCGTCAGGAAGGCCATCGAGCCCGTGAATGGCTGCCGTCCTGACTGGCTCGTGACCAGCCAGATTGCTCAGAATATGGGTGCGCCGGGCTTCGATTATAAGAGCCCTCACGAGATCATGGACGAGATCAACCTGCTTGCTCCCAGCTTCGGCGGTATCTCTTACGAGCGCCTCGAAACCTGCGGGAGCCTGCAGTGGCCCTGCCCCACCCCAGAGCACCCCGGCACGCCCATATTGCACGCCAGCGTTTTCACGCGTGGCAGAGGCAAGTTCATGCCCCTGTCATACAGGCCGCCCTTTGAGATG
>JBEKPN010000079.1:0-5469 GCA_049520695.1 Dehalococcoidales bacterium
TTTGGCTGGTTCAAATTTTGCCAAAGGAACGCGCAGTCTCTCAAAGGTACGTTTCACTTCGTTAACTGTTGTTGTTATTGGGCTTCCTAGTAAATCAGGGGTTGCCCGGCAACGTTGGTCAATGGTTCGAACCAACTCATAGGCTCCTAGAACCCAGAGATAAGATAAAGTAAACTTGTCCGTAAGGGCTGTACTGGCACCGCTTGATTCGATCTCTTTCGGTTTCAATTCACCAAATTTATGATCACTCTGGATTAGGAAGATATCTATTCGGCCCAATCCTTGAACTACGGGAATCATGAATGGTTCGATTTTTGCTAAGGCATGTGAGCTGTTAACCCAGCGTTCTAATCGATCGTCTTCCATGTTTCATTTCCTATCCAGAAACGGCGTATGCGGTAACTTCATGCTTTAATTGTTCGCCTAATTCGTCGGCTGCCATATCTAAATCGTAATCCGTCTGCAACCCCAGCCAGAATTTGGCCGTGGTGCCGAAATACTGCGCCAGCCGGAGTGCGGTATCAGCCGTGATGCGGCGTTTACCCAGCACAATTTCGTTGATGCGGCGCGCCGGGACGCTTATCTTCAGCGCCAGGCGGTTCTGGCTGATGCCCATCGGTATAAGGAATTCCTCCAGCAGTACTTCTCCAGGGTGAACCGGAGCCAATTTAACATTATTACTATTCATGTTTCTACCCCTCTAATGATAATCCGTAATTTCGACGTTGTAAGCATTATTACTTTTCCACTCAAAACAAATGCGCCACTGGTCATTGATCCTGATGCTGTATTGCCCGGCTCTATCCCCGCTGAGTTTTTCCAGGCGGTTGGCTGGCGGAATTCGTAAGTCGGCAGTGGCGTAAGCATTATTTAGCATACGCAACTTGCGTAGAGCTATCTGCTGGATATCGGGCGGCAGCCTTTTCGAGCGCTCGCGGTGAAAGACCTTCTGAGTTTCCCCGTCTTTGAAACTCTTTATCACTGCATCATTATATAACGCATGGCGTTAAACGTCAAGGGTTACAGCAGCCTTTTTTATCACCATTTTGGAGCTTTTAAGATGATCATTTGACCTCCTCCCCCCTTTCGTTATATCGTGGCAGTATGCCTTCACTTCAAGAAGACCGCCGCGAAGCCCTTATCCGCGCCGCCCGGCTCGCCCGAGTGAGCCCCGGCCTGGACTACGATGAGGCCGCCATTGCCGCGGATGTTGCCGCCGCGCACCTGCTGGACTTCATGCACCGCGAGGGTGATTTCGCCCTGGGGCTGCTGCAGGCTGCTTCCTATATACTCTCCGGCACCAGCCGCGAGGAGGATGACATGCGTCAGGAAGCCAGCAGCATGGCCGATTATGCCATCAGGATAGCCCCGCGTAACCCGGACGTGCTGCGCCGGGCCATTACCATCTTCCAGCGTCTGATGCCCGACCCCGGCCGCTCCGGGAATAACATAATATTGACGGATGCCAACTGGGAGACGCTGCCGGAGAGGGAACTGCTGGAGTAGGGGTTTGGAATTACCCCCTCACTCAAATCTCTCCCACGAGGGGAGAGAAGATATTGGAGGCTGCCAGTCGTGCCAGTTCCTTCGCCCCGATAGAACTCGCACTGAGCAAAACGAATGTATCGGGGCTCAGGATGAGATTGCTTCGGTCCTTCTACGAAGGACACTCGCAATGACAGGGGAACCAGTTGCTATTGACAGTGTCAGGCCTTATAATCATGGCTACGGTTAAAAAGCAGCCGTAACCTATGACAGGAGTCATCGGCGAGGGCCATCAGGCCCTCTTTTTTTATATACGGGGTATTTCGTATGGCAGACATCCGGATAGATAAGAAGGCCGAGCGCGAGAAGAGAATGGTAGCCTTCTCCTCCGTCGTGGCGGCCATATTCCTCACCTCGTTCAAGCTGGTAGTGGGTCTTCTGACGCGCAGCCTGGGCATCCTGTCGGAAGCGGCCCACAGCGGGCTGGACCTGGTAGCCGCCGGCGTGACGCTCTTCGCCGTGCGTGCCTCCGACCGCCCGGCCGACGCCGACCACCCATACGGCCACGGCAAGGTGGAGAACTTCTCGGCCCTCATCGAGATGCTGCTCCTTTTCATCACCTGCGGCTGGATCGTTTATGAAGCGGTGCAACGGCTTTTCTTCCGTTCGGTGCTGGTGGAGGTGAGCTACTGGAGCTTCATCGTCATGGGGCTGTCCATCGCCATCGATCTGACGCGCTCGCGCGCCCTCATGAAGGCCGCCAGAAAGCACGGCAGCCAGGCGCTGGAGGCCGACGCTCTGCACTTTTCCACCGACGTCTGGTCATCCTCTGTGGTTATCGTGGGACTCATCGCCGTCAGCATCGGCGAGCTCATCAAAGATACTAATCCGGGTCTGGCTTCATGGCTCTTCCGGGCGGATGCCGTCGCCGCCCTGGGTGTTTCGGCTATAGTCATTTACGTGAGCGTGAACATGGGGCGCCGCAGCATCAGCATGCTCATGGACCGCGCCCCGCAGGGCATCAATGCCGCTGTCGAGCAGGCGGTGGCCTCTTTACCCGGCGTGGTGGCTGTGGACCGCATCCGCTCGCGCCAGAGCGGTCCCGCCGTCTTCGTTGACATGACGCTGGCCGTGGCACGCACCGCCAGCCTGGAGGAAGCCCACTCCATCGCCTCGGCTGCAGAGAACGCCGTTCAAAAGCTGCTGCCGCGCTCCGATGTAATAGTTCACATCGACCCGGTGGCGCACGACAACAACAGCCTGGTGGAGCGCGTGCACAGCGTGGCCGCACGTAAAGGTGTCAACGTCCACGGGCTGCACATTCACGACGTGCGTGGCAGGATGAGCCTCGAGTTGCACGCCGAAGTGCCCGACGACCTCAGTGTGAGCCAGGCCCACGAGCGGGTGACAGGCCTCGAAAAGGCCATCGGGCAGGAAATCCCGGAGCTCAAGGAAATAGTGGCCCACATCGAGCCGGTGGGCGATCACGAGATACTCACCTCCGCCGTGCAGGCTGGTTCGGACGAGATACAGCAGGCCGTCTCTCGCCTGCCGCAGGAGATACCCGGCCTCAAGGAATGCCACCGTATAAGCATTTTACGCAGCGGTGGGGGCGTGTCGCTCTCGTTTCACTGCATCGTGAACCCTGATATGCCCATCAGCCGGGCGCACGAGCTGACCTCACGCACAGAAGCCAGGCTGCGGGAGCATTTCCCGGGGCTGGGGCGGGTGGTCATCCATGTCGAGCCGCCGGATGCGGGCTAAAATACATCATGGCATGCTCAAAAGAGAGCCAAATTTTTGAACTAGGGGCGAGTAGAAGAGGAAAGAATTCTTAAAATCTGGAGATCCCCAACTAAAGCTTCCCGCTTCCGAGCCACTTCACGGGTATGGGAAGTAGGTGGCGAATTTACTTTATCACTATTTCCCCCGCATTTGTGAGAGTAACAGGAATGAGCTATCTCCGGCTAAGCTCGACTTCCGTCGCCCCGCTGCCGCCGTGAAAACGGTCCGCCGGGCTGTGGCGGGCTACCAGTGAATTACGCGAGAGGTACCTGTCCACTTCCAGTCTCAGAGTGCCGGTGCCCTTGCCGTGGATGATGCGCACCCGCTGCCAGCCCCGGGCATAGGCGTCATGCAGGAACTCCTCGACCAGCGGGATGGCCTCTTCCACGGTACGCGCGTGCAGGTCCAGCTCCGCCGCTGGATAGTCAGACCTGCTGAAATCCCGGCCTTTTTTCATCGGTAAGTCTACCCCTCACATTCGTCCGCCTTAGGCGGATTCAGTGCAAGCCTTAGTCCTCTCCTCTCGTAGGAGAGGAGCTTTTGTAAAGACCTTTTCCTCTAATATAAGCCTCGACCGCCGGCGGCACCAGGTTGGTGATAGGCAGCCCCCGACTTACCCGCTCCCTGATTACAGAAGCGGAGATGTCTATCTCGGGCTTGTCTAAGAGGATAACGCGTTTGGAGAGTCCGGGGAGCAACTTTTCGAGCGTTGTTTCCTCCGGCACGCGGAAACCGATCCTGGGCACAGCCACCAGCTTGCACAACGAGATGAGCTCCGCCGGCTTGCGCCAGCGCGGCAGGTCCAGCAGGTTGTCCCAGCCGAGTATGAAATACATCTCGTCCTGGTCTGAAACCTGGCTCTTCAGCTCGCGGATGGTGTCAACGGTATAGGTGGGCCCGCGCCGCTCTGTTTCGGCGGCAGAGAGCCTGTAGTGGCAGTTGCCCTGGATGGCGAGCCGCACCATTTCGATACGGTCAGCAACGGGAGAGATAAGGCGGTCGGTTTTGAGCCAGGGCTGTCCCGCCGGCACAAAAACGACTTCTGCCGGAGCGAGCCGTTCACATACCACATCGGCCACCATGAGGTGCCCGCCGTGTATGGGGTCGAAGGTGCCTCCCAGCACGGCTATGTTCACGCTATTACCACGTCCATTCGAAATCGCCTATGCGTATTTTGTCGCCAGGTTTCAGCCCGGCACGTTCCATGATATGGCGGATGCGCGGCCTGTTGAGACGGTTGCCCAGCTGGCGTTTTACCTCCGGGTCGCGTACATCGCTGCCGGCTACCAGCCGTTCCAGCTCGGGCGAGAGGACGACGAACACCCCGTCTTGCTCCTCAACGCTGAGGCCGATCTCTCTGCCTTTTGGATAGAGTACAGGGACGGGGGCCTCTCTGGGTTTTTGGGGTACAGGAGTCTTCTGAAGCAACGAGAGCGTTTCATCCATCAGTTCGCCCACGCCTTCGCCGCTGGCGGCAGAAACAAAAAGCGGTATTATGCCGATGCTCTTGAAGGTCTTTTTAAGCTCCGCCACCCGCTCTTTCACATCAGGGCGGTCTACCTTGTTGATGACGACAATCTGAGATTTGCGGGAGAGCGAGGAGTCGAAAAGCGAGAGCTCGTTGTTGACGGCTATCATGTCATCCACCGGCGAGGGCGATGTCCCAGCGAGCAGGTGAATGAGGACACGCGTACGCACAGCATGGCGCAGAAAGTCGTGCCCCAGCCCCTTGCCGAGGTGCGCTCCTTCGATGAGCCCGGGTATCTCACAGAGCACGAAACGCTCTTTAGCGGTCTCCACCATGCCCAGCATGGGCTCGAGCGTAGTGAAGGCATAATCGGCAATCTTGGGATTGGCTGCGGTAGCCGCCGCCAGCAGCGACGACTTGCCCACGTTGGGATAGCCGATGATGCCCACGTCGGCGATCAGTTTAAGCTCCAGGATGATGTCTTTTTCCTCGCCCGGCACGCCTTTTTCAGCCAGGCGCGGCGTCTGGTTGGTGGATGAGGCGAAGTGGGAATTTCCCAACCCCCCCTTCCCTCCTTTGGCTATCACCACCTGCTGGCCTGGTTCGGCCAGGTCAGCCAGCAAAACTGGTTCGCCCGACTCATCCCTTGTCTGCACTACAGTGCCGAGGGGCACTGTCAGCACAAGATCGGCGCCGTTCTTGCCGTGTTGCTTCTTGCGTCTTCCGGAATC
>JBEKPN010000080.1:0-5463 GCA_049520695.1 Dehalococcoidales bacterium
TCCTTATGGCAGCATTGCTTGGTTTAGTCCTTTACTTCATTCCTGTTTCAAAGCTATGGCTATTGCTCAGAATACTGTTTGGGTTCGGCTTTTCTTGGGGGGCCTTTATCTTTTTTGCGTTCTTCCTGCCGGTGGTTATAGCCACTTTGCTCACAATTGGCATGGGGCTAGCCTGGTTTTTAACCCCCAGGATCTGGCTGCATAATGGTTTACTGATTCTGACACTAGTGAGCCTGGGGTCTGTGTTTGGCACTATGTTCTCACCGTGGACCGTTATATTAATTATGCTGGTGATTGCACTCTACGACTTCCTTTCAGTAAAGTTTGGTTACATGCAATGGATGGCGCGGAAGCTGTCTGATTCAGAGACTTTGCCTGCATTCTTCATTCCATATAAGATCGCCAACTTGAAAATGAGCCTTAAAGGGCCTGCCGTTAAAAATCTATTTGATGATAGAGAGGAAAAGCAATTCTCTATACTCGGTGGTGGGGACATCTTTTTCCCACTCTGGCTATCAGCGACAGTATGGTTCGCCTCAGGCATTAAAATGACCCTAGTGATAGCAGCCTTTTCGTTGCTCGGTCTAGTAGTCACTTACCTGATCCACTTTTTTTTGATGAAACGCAAGGCCACACCTGCACTCCCCTCTATATTTGTCGCCTCGTTGTGTGGACTATTGTTGGTACGTTTTGTACTGTCAGGTTGAAACATAGGTTTTTCCACTTTAACTTTGTCTAGGCGGAATTTGTACCTGCATAAACTTAACACAACTAGGACAGAATGGGTAATCTTAACAGTGTCATCGAAATAGTTTCATGCTGAACAATCTGGACTAATGTGCAGTAGAATATGGTCTTCTAGCGGCCTCCGCTTAAAGCGCGCTTCGCCTCTCTCTTTAGCTGCTCGGCATCAAAAGGCTTGTCGATATGGGCAACTTTAGTCTCGGAGAGGAACTTTTCGGTGTCTGCACTCATAATATCGCCGGTGATGAAGACCACTCTCCGGGCCAGCCGTTTGGCTATTTTTTGAATACGCTTGTATAGTTCCACGCCATTGATGCCCGGCATCTTGATATCCACCAGGATGAGTTTGTATCTCTTGCTTTCAATTTTCCCCAGAGCATCAGTGGCGTTGTCTACAGTTTCTATCCTGTGACCTTCTCCAGTTAGTACCCGATTGACAAGGTCCCTTACCACTTGCTCATCATCCACCACCAGTATCCTGGCTTTGACCACTTTCTTAGACTTTTTAGCAAATGGCTTAGCCGGCTTTGGCGGTTTGGCTTCGGTGATTACAGGCAGTTCAACGATAAAGGTAGCGCCTTTGCCCGGCTTGCTTTCGGCGTATATCTTACCCTTATGTTCGGTAACTATCCCGTAGCACAGGCTCAAGCCCAGCCCAGTACCTTGCCCCACCTCTCTGGTGGTGAAGAAGGGGTCGAATATTCTATCCATGACCTCTGGCTTTATTCCCGGACCATTGTCCTTGACGCATATCTTTATCGTGTTATCGGTCTTCTCCGTGGTTATGGTGAGCTTGCCCTTGCCATGAGCCAGCTTCATCTCCGTCTCGGCATTGACGATTAAGTTGAGCAGCACCTGCTGTATCTGACCCGGGTCAGCCACGGTTTCGAGCAGATCAGGAGTCAGCCGTGTAACAACTTCAATGTTGTTGACCCTTAGATGATAAGCTCGCAGGATGAGTGTGCTCTCTATAAGCTCATTGATATCCACCAGCTTCCGCTGCGGCTTGGTCTGGCGAGAGAACACGAGCAGCCTCTGTACGATCCCAGCTACACGTCTAGCGCCATCATTGATGGCTGCCAGATCGCTCCTGACGTCCGGTGGGATGTCCTCTCGTTCCATGAGCAACTGGGCATAGCCGACGACGCCGGTGAGAGGATTATTTATCTCGTGGGCGACGCCGGCTGCCATCTCGCCCACAGAGGCTAACCGGCTGGCCACCTGAGCCTTTTGCTCCAATTGCATCCTCTCCTCTTCAGCCCGCTTGCGATCGGTGACGTCCCAAGAAATCCCACGAAATCCGATAATCTTCCCCTCCTTGTCTCGTAGAGGAAAAACCGACCGTTCAGAAAAAATTAGGCTCCTGTCCTTGGCGATGGCTACGGCAGGAAGTCCTTTAACTGGCTCACCCGTCCGATATACCCGATTGTAGATTTTGAACGAAGTATCGACGTTCTCCTTGGGTGTGTAGGCTCTGTAACTCATTCCAAGTAACTCTTCCCTGGAACGTCCAAGGCGGCGACATGTTGCATCGTTGACAAAGGTCAAATTACCGGCAAGGTCTACCTCATAATAGGACTCGTCCATCCCCTCTAGTATAGTTCGGTATCTCTCCTCCGACTGCCTCAGCATCTCCTCCGCCCGCTTGTGCCTCTCCTCCTGTTCCATGCTGTACAGGGCAAAAGCGATATCTCCAGCAACTTCTCCAAACAGTCGCTGCTCTTCTTTTTCCGCAGCGATGCCAGGCGGGGTAGAAACGGTTATCAACCCATAGACTTCCCTACCATATTCCAGACGCACGCTCATCCCGCTTCTACCGTAATAATCTTTGGCCAGAGAACAGTCAGTACAAGCCGATGCCGGGGCTTCGATTACCACAACGCCAGATTTTTCCAGCACCTTACGTCCACAATCCGGCAATTCGCCACGCTTTAGCCGCTCAATCATTTGCTGGAAGTCCTTGCCCAGACCAGCTTCAGCAGCAGCCACCAGCTTCCCGGACTCGTCCAGCAGGGCAATCCAGGCATTGTAATAGCCGCGGGCTTTAACGAAGTTTTTGCAGGTACCTTCGAGCAGACTACCGCGGTCGGCCCCTCTGGCTATTAGCTGATTTACATTGCGGACGGTGCGAAGCATCAAGCTGATATGCTGTGCCCTCTCCTCTAACCGCTTGCGCTCAGTAACATCACGGCTAATTGACCGAAATCCGATAATCTTTCCCTCATTGTTTCGCAAAGGAGAAACTGAGTTTTCTAAAAATATCTGCGTTCCGTCTTTTCTAACGCTTGCAAAAGGATATAATTTCAGTGGCTCGCCTGTCCGGTAGACTTTATTCCAGGCCTTATACACGCTCTTTGCATACTCTTTGGGTACGTAGGCTCGATAGTTCATTCCGATTAACTCTTCTTTGGAGTATCCGAATTGACGACAAGTTGCGTTATTGATGAAGGTGAAGTTACCAGCGAGGTCTACCTCATAGTAGCCTTCTTCTATCTCATCCAGTATGGTCCGATATCTCTCCCCAGACTGTCTTAAAGCTTCTTCCGCCTGCTTGCGCTCGGTGATGTCCTGCGTGACCTCGATTAAGCTGGTGATATTGCCGTTGACGTCCCTGACCAGGGTGCCCTGTATGAGCCACACCCTCCCATCCGGACTGGTGATCTCTGACTGCTGCGGTTGGCCGGTTTCGCGGGCTTTGACTACGGGACAGCCTTCACACGGCTGGTTACGCTGGTGCCATATCTCATAGCAGAAGCGGCCTACCAGTTGTTCAGGGGCTAAACCCACAGAGTCACCAGCAGCCCTGTTCGCCCAGAGTACCCTGTTCTCTGTGTCCTGGTAGGCCACAAGCTCCGACATGCTGTCCAGGATGGTTGCCAGTACGGGGCTGGTCTGCCGCGGTATCTTTCCGATACGCTTGCTTCGGGCACCTGGCTTCCCGGCTGGTGTTCCTTTTCCTCTCTTATCGCCCTTCATTGCCCACATCCCCTTAAGGTGCTGTCACTCCCGCTGAGCTGTTTGAATACTCAATGCAAACTGGCCATGGTTTGCCCAGGCACTCAGCACACATAGTAGAACCAGTCAATTTACCACTAGTGTTTTTCTTCTCAAGCCTAACAAGATGTATTATGTCTACGATGTCTCAGGAATGTCAAGAGATACGAGTTGCTTCTCACTTTCTGTTGGAGAGGCAAGCAGGAGACACCACCTTGCGCACCAGAGTCGGCTCTTCGAGCTTACCGGATTGCACAAACCGCCCTTTTGTTACCCCTGGAGTAGCAACAATACAAGCTATTCTTCACGATGCTTGCACCAACTCAAAATCCAGGGCCTTAGTATACGAAATTAGATATGGAACCGTATGACAGGGCGTTATCTCTTGTGCTAGTATTTGGTTTGTCAAGCCAAAGACAATATTAACCATCTTATTAATGGTGAAAAAGACAGGGAGAGACAATTTGAGAATTCTTGCATTTTCAGACATTGAAAAATGGGGGAGATATGAAAGATTAGTACACACCATCAGACCTGATGTCGTCGCATTAGCCGGAGATTTGACTTCTGATGGTTCTGCCAGTTTTGCCAGGTTCTTGGAGTATTCTGATAGAAGAAAAGGAAGAAGATTGCACATTGACAGATTCTACAAGTTTTTGAGATACGCTGGGGCAAGATCTCAGGTCTTGGTCGTCAAAGGTGACCATGATACAGATTTTGAAGGAGCCTACATCCCAGAAAAAATAAATGGGATATGTGGGTGTCAAGAAATATCAGGAGGAGTTATTGAAGTAAATGGAATTCGTTTTCTTGGCTTAGGCGTTAATGAAACAAGCTATCTGAGAATTCTCAAACCAATAATTGAACAACATAAAGAAGAAGCAGATGTTGTTATTACGCATTGCAAGCAAGATAGAGTGCCACTAGTGAGTTTACTGAAACCAAGGCTCATTATTCGAGGGCACTTTGGTTCCGGGAAATATTTGGTTGATGGGATTCCAGCAGTCTTTACTGCAAATGTGCTTTATACTGTAATTGACTTGGAAGATAAAAGAATAGCTAAAATACTACAATATAGCAGAATTGGTTTTCACGGCAAGATAGGAATATTGGAAAACGGCTCTTGTAGTCCGTGGTTCTCGGGTGTTTCGGAATATGAAAGGTACGAATGGCTTAGACCATATAATATTTGAAGCCTTTTGACTGACTTCTCTGAAAAACAATAACCGAGTTTGACACTATAAATTTCAAGTATCCAGTCTTATTGCAGGGTGGTTCAGGGATTAACATTCCGCTATTTTGTTGATTTTGAATAAACGCCAATATGTCTTTATTTCAGCCATTTGGGAAACTGGAAAAATGAATGAATATTCGCTAAAGTTAATTAGACAAATAGACACCGAAGCATTATATTCATGGCAGCACGGTGCATAAGTTCAGACAACGAAAGGAGGAAACATTATGAATGAAGATAGCAAGCGCCCGGTAACGGGCAGGAGTCACGAACACACTGCCGGCGGCGGCACGACGAACCGAGACTGGTGGCCAAACCAGTTGAAGCTCGATATCCTGCACCAGCGTTCCTCCAAGTCCAATCCGATGGGCAAGGGTTTCAACTACGCTAAAGAGTTCAAGAGTCTCGACTTGGAGGCCGTGAAGAAGGACCTCCGTGAACTGATGACGAAGTCGCAGGACTGGTGGCCGGCGGACTTCGGCCACTACGGA
>JBEKPN010000081.1:0-5451 GCA_049520695.1 Dehalococcoidales bacterium
CAGGGCCACGATTACTGCAAACCCCACAGAAGGCAGGTAGAGCCAACGATCTGTAATCACATCTTCAAGAGGAATCAGGCTGTTTGTGGGCAAAAGGTTTATGGCGAACCAGAGGGCAAAAAAACCTACAAGGCGGGAGACCTTAGAAATCCTCCATACGGCGACGGCCAGAGATGCCAAAATAAGAATAGAGAGAATGACCCCGCCTTCGAGGACTGAATGGGAAATGGGAAAATCATAATCCACATTGAGATTCAAAGGAACTAACAAGGTTCCGAGGTAGTGAACCCAGGCCCGCAATTGCGTGAGGAAATTCTCATAGGGAGGCCGGATCATTTCAGAGCTATATTGCAGAGAGCCAAAAAAATAAAATCGAATCAACAGGTAGAATGCGGAAAGCAGGACGTAAGGGGAAAGTGAAAAGACCCGCTTTCTCCAGGTTCGCCCCAGAGGAAAAAGAAAGTTGAAAAGAATCAGGATCAAAAGTAACGTGACCGCCGTCTCTTTAACTAACAACGCACAGGCGTAGCTGAATGAGGACAGAAACAGTTGATGGATTTTCCCCGTAAAGTGATACTGCATGTAGGCCAAAAATGCGAACAGAAAGAAAACGGCCGTTAGCAAGTTAGAACGACCGGTGATGTAAGTTACGGATTCTGTCTGTACCGGATGGAGAGCAAAAACTGAAGCCGCGAAAAGAGCCGTGAGTTGGTTGAAGCGCTTATCGATATTGCGGGCTCTTACAGTGTATCCGCATCTCAGGTAGCGCTGAACTGGCTGGTCAATTATCATGGCGATGCGGTGGTAGCCATTCCTGGCGCAAGCAAAGTTGAGCAGGCGCGACAAAATTGCGCGGCGTTAGCTTTTAAGCTAAAACAAGATGAAATGGATAGAATAGAACAACTGTCTCGGCGATTCATTGAATAAGCGCGTTGGTGTAGTCTTTCCGCACATAGGCAACTATGGTTGCTACAATTCGAAACGCGTGTGTTTGCAGCCCATATTTAATAGTGGCCTTTTGCAGGATTGGGTTTAGTCGAGCAAGCGTAAACCAAGCCCCAAAAATCACACCTTGTGAGTGCGTGCGCGCTCCATCTGCTATAATCTTTATATAAGTCCCTCGCGGATAATTCGCCCTATGAATATCGGCATTCTCAAAATCCACCTGCGCCTGCCGGAGAACCTGTCCCTCAAGGGCAAGCGCCAGGTGCTCAAGTCCATCATTGCCCAACTGCGTAACCGTTTCAACGTATCCGTGGCTGAGGTGGCTGACAACGACCTGTGGCAGCTCGCCACCATCGCCGTTTGCGTGGTGAGCAACGACCAGCGCTTCACCAACGAGGTGCTCTCCAAAGCGGTCAACCTGGTGGAGCGCGGGCGCTTCGAGATGGAGTTTCTGGACTACGAGATAGAGATTATTCCTCTTTCATAAGAGACCACAGGAAAGAAGGCCAGAGCGATTAAAGCAAATTGACCCTCTACCAGAAAGGTAGGGCTATTGCACTACTTGATTTGGTGTTGTATAATACCGGAAGTTTAGGTTTAGGTTATTACATGCTCGTCCGTTATTCTTCAATGCTGGATGACCCAAACTCTAACAAGTAATAAAAGAGAGGAGGTCATCCATGGCATTTCAGGACAAGTCGATCCAGTGTTCCGATTGCGGTGCTACGTTCACTTTCAGCGCTCAGGACCAGGAATTCTTCCAGTCTAAAGGCTATACCAATGAACCCAAGCGCTGCCCTTCCTGCCGTTCGGCTCGCAAGACGGAGCGCGGTGGCAACACCGGCGGCGGCTACTCAGGCGGCAGCCGTCAGATGTTCCCCGCCACTTGCGCTACTTGCGGCAAGGCTACCGAAGTTCCTTTCCAGCCTCGCGGCGACAAGCCGGTCTACTGCAGTGATTGCTACCGCAGCGTCAAGCGGTAAACACTGTTTCCACTGACGAAAATCCTATACACGGGCTGACCCGGAGTCAGCCCGTGTATAGTTCTCTCCAAGTCTCAACCGAGGGGGTGATAATAGTTGTCGTTAAAAGTATCGATACGCGACGGAGAGTCGCAGGAATCTTTGCTCAAGCGTTTTCAGAGAATGGTGCAGACCGAGGGCGTGCTGCGCGAGGCTAGAGCCCACGAGTATTTCGTCTCCAGAGGGGACGCCGAGCGTATAAAGGCCAAGAAGAGCGCCCGCAGGCGTAAGCGCAATGAGGGCATGTCCAGCAGACCACGGACGTACTAGAACTTAGAACGCTCCTCGCTTCATAAATATTAGTTAGAGGTAGAAATACGAGTACAGTTACGTAAGGCAGCGACCACGTCGCTGCCTTTTCTTTTTGCCTCTCGTTACCAACACTATTTAACAGAAATCCGATAGACTTTTTGACTCTCCTTGACTATGATTTAACTTATGCAGCCGAAAGAGGAAACGCGTCACAACGCCATATTGCTCCTGGGGCCGACGGGCTCCGGCAAGACGCCGCTGGGGCAGCTGTTAGAGAGGAGGGGGTTGTGGGGCCTGCGCTGCCTGCATTTCGATTTCGGCTATGAACTGCGCCAGTCCATCCGGGAAGACAGCCAAGTCCTGACAGCCACCGAGCGGGAACTGGTGGCCCGCATGCTGCGCACCGGGGCGCTCCTGGAAGACGAATACTTTCCGGTGGCGTTCAAGATATTTCAGGGCTTTTTAACTTCACATAATGCCGATAGGCGTATGCTGATAGTTCTCAACGGGCTGCCGCGCCACACCGGACAGGCAGAACATATGAAGGAAGTGGTGCGCATGCAAGCCGTCATCAGCCTGGAGTGTACGCCTGAAGCAGTGATGCAGAGAATCAACACGGACGCCGGGGGAGACCGCGCGGGCAGAATTGACGATTCGCTCGAAGAAGTGCAACGCAAGCTGGAGTTGTTCAGGCAGCGCACCGCGCCGCTGGTGGACTATTACAAAACCCGGCACGGCGGTATCATTTCCATCGAAGTCGGAGCGACATCTAGCGCCGCCGATAGGCTTGAGAAAATCGAGCATTGGCAGCATGGCGGTTGACAGAGGCCTGCAGCAGACTTAGATTTATACCGCATTGATAGCTAGACAATGAAGGTAATCTCTCCAAGGAGCTGATATGGATAGACCTTGGGCTGCCACAAAGGAACAGGTTCTCGAAGAGGTAAAGTCCACCAGCACGGGGCTGCCAGAGGATGAGGCGCAAAAAAGACTGGCGCAAAGCGGCCTTAACAGGCTCGTCAAACCGCGCGAGATAACTCTCGGGGGCGTCTTCTGGGAAGAGGTGCGTGAGCCCATGATCCTGCTGCTGCTCTTTGTGGCGGTGGTCTACAGCCTCACGGGAGGCGGGGCGCGGGATGCCATCACCATTTTCATTATCGTAATCCTGCTTGTCCTCACCGAAATCCTCACCGAGTACCGCGCCAAAAAGGCCGTCGTGGCGCTCAGAAAACTGGCTCCTCCGTCAACTTCCGTCCTACGTGACGGACTGGTCAAGCGCGTGGCCGCCTCCGACATCGCCATCGGCGACGTTATCATGCTGGAAGTGGGCCAACGCGTGCCGGCGGATGGGAGGGTCATCGAGTCGCTGGGGCTGGAGGCTGATGAGGCACCTCTCACCGGCGAGTCAGGCGCCGTCGCCAAGGAAGACCGCGTCCTGCCGTCCGATACTCCGCTGGCCGAGAGAAGCAATATGGTTTACACCGGCACCACCATTACCCGTGGCCGGGGCAAGATGGTGGTGATGGCCACGAGCATGCAGACGGAACTGGGGCGCATCACAGGATTGGTGCTGGAGGCCAAGGAGCCCAAGACGCCGCTGCAACTGGCCATGAAGCAGCTTACCGGGCTGCTGGTGTGGGTGGCGGTCAGTTTCTCGGTTTTGATCCCCGTCATCGGCATCATCGAAGGCAAAAACTACAAGGAGATGATACTCACCGGCCTTTCATTCTCCTTTGCCACCATACCGGAAGAGCTGCCCATCATTATTACAATGGTGCTGGGAGTGGGGGCGCTGGCGCTTTCTCGCAAGCACGTACTCATCCGGCGCTTGCGAGCGGCGGAAACACTGGGCAGCGTGACCGTCATCGTGACGGACAAAACGGGCACCATCACCGAGAACCGCATGGCGTTGGCAAGGCTGTCCGCCAACGGCGCCTCTATTCCATTTCCCTCCCAGAAACTCACGGAACAGGAAAAACTTGTCTTGCGCATAGGTGTGTTGACATCCCGCATACACGAAGGTGGCTTTGAGTCAGAAGTCGGGGATCCGATGGAGAGGGCTTTAATCGAAGCCGCGCGGACATCGGGCTTGCCGGAGAACGCAGGCTCGTTGCGCGCGGTAGAGGAGTTCAGCTTCGACAATCAGCGTAAGATGATGTCAGTGGTTTTCCAGCACAACGGTGAGACTCTGGTCTATGCCAAAGGTGCCCCGGAGGCTATCCTTGCCCGCAGCAGCATGATGCTGCATGGCTCTATTGAGCGGGAGAAGATGGCTCAAAATGATGCGGCGGTCAAGGCGCAGGTTGAAAACATGGCGGGCGATGCGCTGAGGGTTATTGCCTTTGGCTATAAAAAGGTCAAAAACGGTTTTACAATAACTCAGAATGAGGCCGAGAGCGGATTGGTTTTCGCCGGATTGGCCGGGCTGGCCGACCCGCCGCGCGAGGGAGTGGCAGAAGCCCTTAAAATAACCAGGCAGGCGGGCATAAAGACCATCGTCGTTTCAGGTGACCACCCACTGACGGTGCAAAGGGTTGCGGCGCAGGTGGGCATTGATGGCGGGGGTAAGGTGGTGACCGGAGCAGAACTCGAAAAGCTAGACGACGCTCAACTAAAGGAAACGCTCAAATCCGTCTCGCTTTATGCCCGCACCAACCCGGAGCAGAAACTGAAAATCGTCAAAGCCCTGCAGGAGATGGACGAGATCGTGGCCGTCACCGGAGACGGCATCAACGACGCCCCGGCGCTCAAGACGGCTGATATCGGCATAGCGATGGGCGAAACAGGAACGGAGGTAGCTCGCGAAACAGCGGGCATGGTGCTCACCGACGACAGCTTTACCTCTGTGGCGGTAGGCGTGCGCGAAGGCCGCAAGATTTTCGACAACCTCAAGAAGGGCGTCACCTATTACCTGAGTGTCAAGGTAGCGCTGATACTCAGCTTTGTGGTGCCACTGGCGCTGGGCATAGAGCTACCCTTCGCCCCTATACAGATAATCCTGCTGGAGCTTTTCATGGACCTGGCAGCCTCGGCTACCTTTGTGGCCGAGCCTATGGAACCCAGCGCCATGAGCATACCGCCGCGCGGGCGCAAGGCCAAATTCGTGGATAGACGCATGATAACCAACCTGTCGCTGGGCGCGGTAAGTCTGGCGGCAGCAGTGCTGGTCAATTACCTCATTACCTGGTATAGCAACGCTGCTCTTGCCTCCGCCGACCGGCTGGTGCTGGCG
>JBEKPN010000082.1:0-5429 GCA_049520695.1 Dehalococcoidales bacterium
CTCGACGTGGAGATGAGCTTCGTTACCGAAGAAGACGTTAAGGCCATCACCGAGGAGATGTTCATCCGTATGGTGCGCCAGATGTACCCCGGTAAGCGCCTGGTGACGCCCTTCCCGCAGATTACATTCGTCGAGGCTATGGAGCGTTATGGCTCGGATAAGCCTGACCTGCGCTTCGACATGCATATAGGCGACGTGTCGCCTATCGTGGCGCATACCGAGTTCGGCGTTTTCAAGAACACCGTGGAGGCCGGCGGTAGGGTCAAGGCCATTGCCCTGCCCGGCTGCGGTGGATATTCTCGCCAGGAGCTTGGGCACCTCACCGAGCTGGCGCAGAGCTACGGGGCCAAGGGGCTCCTGAGTCTGGCTCTGGCCGGCAACTGCGCCTCTATCGATGACCTCAGCATGGAGATGGTCAAATCGGTGGCCGCCAAATATCTCAACCTGGAGCAGGTGAAACAGATAGCCGTCAAAACGGGTGCCAAACCCGGCGACCTCATCGTGTTCGTGGCCGATACCGATGCCGTTGTGGCTAATGCACTTGGCAAACTGCGCCAGGAGATAGGGCTGCGCCTTGGCATGGCCGACCCCGACCTGTTCGCCTTCGCCTGGGTGGTGAACTTCCCGCTGTTCGACTGGAACAAGGACCTGGGGCGCTGGGAAGCGACGCATCATCCTTTCACAGCACCCCTCGAAGCCGATATCCTGCTGCTGGATAAAGAACCCGCCAGGGTGGGCTCGCGCGCCTACGACATCGTGCTCAACGGCTACGAGGTCGGTGGGGGCAGCATCCGCATTCACCAGGCGTGGCTGCAACGCAAGATATTCCAGGTGATGAAGTATAGCGAAACCGAGATAGATGAACGCTTCGGCCACCTGCTGGAGGCCTTCTCTTACGGCGCGCCGCCGCACGGCGGTATAGCGGTGGGCATCGACAGGCTGGTGATGCTGCTCTCAGGCGCGGAAAATATCCGCGAGGTGATACCCTTCCCCAAGAACCAGAATGCGGCGGATATGCTCTTCAACGCCCCGGCCACAGTAACCGAGGAGCAGTTGAAAGAGCTGCATATCCGGCTGCGTGATGAATAAAAGTCAGGAGTAAAGCCACATGAAGGTACTGGAGCGCAAGAACGAAAACCACCAGGAGATTTTCAAGATCGAACTGGACAAGAGCGAGACCGATGCTGCTCTGGAGGCAGCTTATGAACATCTGGTGCAAGAGGTAAAAATCGACGGCTTCCGCAAGGGCAAAGCGCCCCGCGAGGTGGTGGAAGGTCACTTAGGCAAGGACGCCATCTTCGACCAGGCCATGAAGGGCGAGTTGCCCGCCCTTATAGATAACATGCTCGTGGAAAACAAGGTGCGCGCCTATGCCACGCCGCAGGTGAGTGTCACCAGCTGCGAACCTGTTATCGTCGAGGTCACTGTGCCGCTACCGCCCGAAATAAAACTGGGCGATTACAACTCCATCAAGATGAAACCCAATCCGGTGGTCATCGAGGACAAGGCGGTTGACGATGTCCTGGAGCGCGCCCAGCACCAGACGGCTGAATGGGAAGCCACTGGCGCACCCGCTGAGTTCAAGGACATAACCGTCCTGGACATTGAGAGTGATATCGAGGGGACCCCGTATGTGGTGCAGAAGGAGACCAATTTTCAACTGCTAGCTGGGTGGCGCTTTCCCGTGCCCGGTTTTGCCGAGGCACTGGTGGGGATGAAGGTCGGCGACGAGCGCAAATTCAGTCTCAAAATACCCGCTACCTTCCCCGACGAGACCAAGGTCGGCAAGGACGTGCATTTCAAGGTGAAGGTAAGCGATATCCGCCGTGAGAAAATGCCCGAACTTAACGATGAGTTCGCTCGGAAAGTGGCCCCTGGCTCTGAAAGCATGGAGAAACTGCGCGAGACTATCAAGACCAACCTACAGAGCCAGGCTGATGATGCCGAGGTCAAGGCTTTCGAGGAAAAGGTAGTCGATGCGCTGGTGGAAAAGAGCCAGATCGCATTCCCTCCGCTGCTAACGGACAATGAGGTCGAGCGCATGATGCAGGAATACAAGGACCGCTTGCGGAGTAGCATCCAGAGCGAAGAGGAGTACAAGGCAGTGCTTAAGATGAGCTCGGAGGAAAAGCTGCGCGCAACCTACCGCCCGCAGGCGGAACAGCGCGTCAAACGCAACCTGGTCATCTCCAAGCTCATCGAGGCCGAGAAACTGGAAGTCAGCGATTCCGACGTCGACCTGCAGATTGCTGCCCTCACCGTTGAGGCGGGAGACAAGGAGAAGGAGCAGACTACCTACCTCAACAAGCCGGAGAACCGCGATACTCTGCGCTGGTGGTTGAAAACCGGTAAAGCCAAAAAGATGCTTGTAGAGAAAGCCCAGGCGGACTAAAATAGAACCTACAGGAGGTTGCTGAATATGGATTTCAAGAATGTTGTTCCCATGGTTATCGAGAGCGGGGCACGCGGGGAGCGGGCTTATGACATCTACTCGCTGCTACTTAAGGAGCGCATTATCATATTAGGCACGCCTATCAACGACCAAGTGGCCAACAGTATCGTGGCCCAGTTGCTCTTCCTTGACCGTGAGGACCCCGATAAGGACATTAATCTCTATATCAACTCGCCCGGCGGCGTCATCAACTCCGGCCTGGCCATCTACGATACCATGCAGCTTATCCGCCCGCCCGTGTCCACCATCTGTGTGGGACTGGCGGCCAGCATGGCCACGGTGCTGCTATGCTCCGGGGCCAAGGGCAAGCGTTTCGCACTGCCCAATGCCACCATCCACATGCACCAGGCCAGTGGAGGGATGCAGGGACAGGCTACGGATATGGAGATAGCCGCCCGCGAGATACTGCGAGTGCAGGAGATCATCCGCAGCATACTCATGAAGAACACCGGCCAGCCGATGGAAAAAATTGTCCACGACACCGACCGCGATTTTTATCTGAACCCGGTGCAGGCGGTGGAATACGGCCTGATAGATGAGATTTTGACTAAGCCTGAGCCCAAAGAGACCAAGGGCAAGAAGTAGCTAGTGGCTCTCTCCGTAGAGCGTTAAGAAGTGCTGTTCGAGCTGGCGCCGGGTGGGGAGCCCCCCCCTGGCGCCGCTGCATTTAAGGCTGAGCCGCGCGGCGCAGTGCCCCAGCCTGCCGCAGGTATCGAGTTCTCTCCCTCCCAGCATTCCGAAGAGGAAACCAGCGGCGAAGGCATCGCCGGCTCCGGTTGTATCAATGATTTTTACGCGTGATGGCTTTCCGGCGTCGATAAGCCACTCGTTCCTGCTGTCACGCACATAGGCGGCAACTGTTTGACCTTTGTCCTTCTTCCCTTTGCCGAGAGTTACAACAACGGTCTTGCATCCGGCCTTAAGGCACGTTCCGGTGGCCTTTTGGAAGTCCTCTCTGGTGAGCTTTTCTATCTCGTCCCGGTTGATGAAAATGATATGTGTCCGCGCCAGGATGGGTCTGAGCGCCTGCATGCCTCTCGCGGCGTATAAAGCGCCGGGTGAGAAACTCAGTTTGACCTTCGGCGACAGCCTCTCCACAATCTTTTGAGAGAGGTCAAACTGGGCGTCGTCCACAAATGAGGAGAGGTGCAGGTAATCCGCTTGATTTATATACGATAGGTCAACATCCGCGAGGCTCAGTGAGTTGTTGGCTCCTGCCAGTACATACAGGGAGCGCTGGCGAGGGGCGCTGAGACAGAAAACGGTGCCACTGGAAACCCCGGGCAGTATTATGATGCGGCTGGTGTCGGTGCCGGCCTTTTTAAAATCATTCAGGAGCAGACGTCCTCCTGCGTCATCACCCACCGCTCCGCAGAAACCCGTCGCGATACCCAGACGGGCTAAACCGTAGATGGTGTTGGCAGCAGAGCCTCCGGCAAAAGACCCCCCTTCCTCGATGGCGCTTTCCCCGTCGGCCAGCAGGCGTTCCACACGGAAGATGCGGTCAACATTGAGGGCACCCAGGCCGACTACGCTGGGTTCCTTATCTATATCCATCAGCCCAGCTCTCCGGCTTTTTCGCGCACTATTTTTCTCAACCTGCGGTGCAGCAAAATGACGTCGTAGATGTCGTTGCCCTTTTCCGCCAGCCAGTGGAAGTTACGGCGGTTGGATTCGGCATCAATGACAGGTTGCTTGACCAGCTTCTCCACCTCGCCACGCCCGCAATTTCTCCATGTTTCCAGGACGGGAGCCAGGTCGCTCAGGTGAGTGGAAGCCAGGGACATGGTAGCATACGGCAGGGCGTACTGGTTGGCGTTGAAGGCTATGGCCAGGCCGCCCGCCTGGTCCACGGTCTGCAGCATTTTGAAATCGGTGATGCTGTCGGCTATCACCACCCATCCCGAGAAGGGCTGTGAGTTTTCCAGCGCGAAACGCGTCAACGCTTTTACCTTGCGCTGGCCGCCGACTGGTTTGACCGAGCGGATGAGCTTGCCCATGGGGGTCTGCGGCAGCTTGCCCCAGAAGAAATTATCCAGCTTGCTCTTGATAAGACGGTCGTCGGAGGACTGGCTGAGCTTCAGGAAATCCTCCTCGGCTCTTTGCAGCAGGGCGATGTCTTCCCGGGACAGCTTCTGGTTGAGTTTGTCCAGCGGGAAGGGTGTGGCCGCCACGTGTTCGACAGGTATGCCGAGCCCGCCGGTGATATGGTGGGCGTATTGCTCGTAGGTGGTCGTGATGCAGAATATCTGCCAGCCCTGATCTTTTAGATCTGCCATAAGCTTGGCGGCGCCCTGCGTAAGGCTGGCCTTGCTGGCCAAAGCGGTGAGGTCTTTCTCCTGAATTTTGTGCAGCAGCAGGAAAGGCACGATGAGGGCCAGCGTATCGCCGGGCTCATAGTTCTCGCGCTCCTCCATGGCGAGCAGGTCGTCGTAGCGGCTGATTAGCTCGAAAAGGCTGCCGCCCTGTGGGATGAGTTTCATCAGGTCGTAGGCGTTGTCCCGGGGCGAGAGCGGGCCTTCTAGGTCGAAACAGATAAAGTTGTTGATGTTCATCTCCTCATCAGGCGTGGGATACCAGCCTGTCAATCTCACGCGTCAGGTCGTAACCAAGGATAATTTTACCATGAGTGTCCAGCACCTTGCCCGATGTGACTCTGACTTTGCCGTCGCTGAAGGCCTTCATGGTGGCGATTATCAGCGGGAACTCGCGCTTGAGCCCCTCCTCGCGGATCAGTTTGAAAAGAGGGTTGCGTTCTCCATCTGCCTTCTTAATGTCACCAAAGCTTTGGCCCTCCAGCTGCCGCCAGAGCGTATCGAACTCTCTGCCGCGTATACTGAAGTGGCAGTAGCTCACCACCGGGCCGCGGTCGAGCTCAGGGGTGACCAGGTGCATCATGACGCCCGTTTGCTCCGCTTTTTGTGCCATGAGCTGCCAGATGACCTCCTGCCACGTGCCGGTGGGGCCGGAGGGTAAG
>JBEKPN010000083.1:0-5417 GCA_049520695.1 Dehalococcoidales bacterium
CCCGTGGTGTAGCGGTCTAACATGCCACCCTGTCACGGTGGAGATCACGGGTTCGAATCCCGTCGGGGTCGCCTGTGCATCATACCTTTTAACAAACCCTCATATTTCAAGTCGCAGAACGGCTTAAATTCCGCTCGTGGCGTTAGTGCTTCAACTTTCTTGTTATCAATCCAGACAGCTTCAAAATCCAAACCTGGAGTCTCGTGGTTCATCGCAAGCTGTGGTTAACAGTTTTACTAGCCCCCCCACTCATGAATATACTCAATGAATTTTTGCTCATATTCAGGTGTAATGGTCTTTATTTTACAGGAACAATATCCCGCAAAGCTTTCTATTATTCCCCTGCTGTATTCTTCTTCCCCCTTACATAGTTTTGAAAACTCTCCCCACCACTTAATTCTTGTTTCATTGTAATTACCAAGTATTTGGTTCACTGCGTTCAGGAGTGTATCATTCAAGGTCTTACTTGCTCCAAGCGCACTTTGAAGATTGTTTCTAATATCTGCAATTTCCTCTGCTATGTCTGTACATATTTCAGATTCTTCCAAAATGATGAAATCCAGCAATTCTTTTGGTGATTCAAACCATTTTAAGAACCCACCATTCATACCCTCAATATAAAAACCCCAAGGGTATTGTCTTGGGTCTCTCTGTGACAATTTATAAGTAGCATCAGGGTCTCCCTCCCAAGTATACATCTCAACCTCCAGTAGCCTTTCCTTAATTCAGTATTGGTTTATTATATACCCAAATTCAAGTCTTGATATTCTGCGCACTGAGAATCGCCATATCCTCGCTGGCTGCTATTGGATTCAGCACAATGTCGCCGGCCGTAGTCGTCAACCGGGCACTGTTCCTGCGCTGGAGAACCCTAGCAGACAGCTCTGCGTCAACCATGAATCTCAAACTGATATGCTATAATCGGCTTTATCATCAGCCTGGCTCTTTATTTTATTCCTACTATCATCGCCATCGCCCGCCATCACCGCAATGCACTCGCTATATTTCTATTGAACTTCTTCCTGGGATGGACGTTCATCGGCTGGATAGCCGCGCTCATCTGGTCTGTTGTCAAATAAAAAATGGCTGCCTCCTTTTCAGGACAGCCGCTACTCTTAATGGCGCTAATCCTTCAGTCTAATTCGACGGACTGGTTGTTATTTCGGCGGTAGATGATACCTGGTTGCCCGCCAGAACCGCCATCTTCAAGGGCTGTACCTTGCGATAGACCTGGCTAAACGGCTGGCGTTGGCCCTGCACCACCAGCAGGCCGTCCTCTACTGAGATACCAAAGAGCCTCTCGTTCTCCCTGAGGTACGGCAGTATCAGCTCCCAGTCGGCTTGCGAGAGCGCCACGATTTCCCCGCCGTTGAGCTGTTCGTCCACCACTTTGCCGTGAGGGTCGCGCACATAGATGGCGCCGCCCGACGCCAGCGAAAAAAGGTTGGCTCCGGGATAGGGCGTATTGAGTTCCCTGACTTGCCCGTTTTCATCGAATTCCATGCCGTTGAGGATGACAAACCCACCGCCCTTGAGCGGGTCGCCCGCCATAAAAGATTCCGCCAGGAAGTCCAGGCAGGTACCATTGATGACCACTTTAGGACGGCCCACCGCGTTAATCAGAGGACGCCCGGCGGCATTGCCCAAGATATAAACCTCGCCGCCCTTGGCGCCGTACATGAAGGTCTGCCCCACGTCTCCGTAAACCACCAGCTTGCCTCGCTTCATTATCTGCCCCAGTTGGTCCTGGGCATTGCCATGGACCCTTATCTCCATGCCGTCTATGCCCGAGGCCAGGTAATCGCCCGAGCTGTCATAGACGTCTATGCGCACGCCGTCGCTCTCCTTACCCAGTCCGCAGCCGGTGAAACGCTGTCCGCGATAGCCATAGCAGATGAAGCTGCGCCAGCCCTGCTGGAAAGCGCGTACTATGTAGCGCGCGTCGCAGTCCTCCCCCTCCGGCGGGAAATCGCGTGCGTCTATTACCAGCACTTTTTCATTGCCGCAGGGAGCTCTCAGCTGGCCGCGGCTGGCAAAGTCCAGCCGGCGGTACTGCCCGGACGCCGCCTCACCGAAGCCCGGAACCGCCTCGAAGATACGCTGCATGGCCTCCCGCACAATCTGCAGGACCGAGCTGCGCTTTTTATCTCCGGTGGGATACCTGCGGTCGTTTAAACAGGTGAGTATCTCGATGGCCGCCGCCCTGGCCCGGTCGTTTTCCTGTCCGGCTGTTACCAGCTCCTGGCACAGGAAAACCAGCGAGGCATAATTCCATTTACTCATGTTGCGGGCCAGATAGCGCAGGAACTCGCTGTTATCCATCGCTGTCAGTGCGCTCCTGACCGCCTGAGATATGGCCCGGCGGTTGACGGGCGCCTCATAATCGGCCGGGGCTTTCAAGGCGCGCTGGCCGGGCGGAACGCTGACGGCCTGGCCGAATTTATTGGTGCAGGTGAGTGCTTTGCTGCCGTCGCCCTTGCCGGAATCCCTGACAGTAAAAATGAAGGCTCCGCCGTCAGTGGCGCTGCCGCCGCGGGCGTTCCAGTACCTGTCAGCGATGGGTCTGAAACGGCGGTCCTCGCGCGAGAGGCTCTCCAGAGCGGCATCAATAGCCTGCTTTTCCGAGCAGATGAGGCCTATCTGGACCTCTCCCTCCTGGAGGGCGAACACCTGCGGCCTGAGCATGGAGGTGTCGGTGATGCCGATAAGCTGGTGGTAATGTTTGTAGGGATTGTTGCGGGCGATAATGAAGAACCACGGCCCGTCCGGCGAGGCCGGCAGGTGGGCCGATTGCAGGTATTTATAGATGCGCTGTTTCTCGGGCAGCAACTGGTCGAAATCGCACTCCGAGGTGGGCGCCATAGCTTCGATGATATACTCCAGCGGGTAGCCGAAAGCGCGGTTCCACAGGTCGAAAAGCTGTACTGACACCTCGGTGTCTGTCAGGAACTGCGGCCGCATGTTAAACTGCTTGAGGTATTCGGTGATGGCATAGTAATTGGCAAAGTCGCCGTTATGCACCAGCGCCTCGTCCATCCCGATGAACGGGTGCGCCCCGCCGGGGTGCCACACGCGCCCCTTGGTAGGGTAGCGCTGGTGAGCTATCCAGCCGTGGGCCTTGAAATCCTCAAGCTGGTAGTACTGCGCCACCTGTTCGGCATAGCCCACGATTTTAAGTATCAGGATATCGCGACCGTGCGACAGCACGAAGGCGCGTTTCTGCACCAGAGATGAATAATACTTCTGGTTCAGCCGGAAGGAGTTCTGATATATAAACTCATCCTCGGCCCGGCGCACGTCCATGTCGGACAGCCTGTGCTCAGCCATAAATAGTTTCAGAACGTCGGGCTTGACGCGCACGAAATAGCGCATCACCTCGGGCGGCCTGACCTCCAGGCCTGGCACCTCGCGGTAGTCCGCCAGGTGAGGCACCTCGGCCGCTCTATGCACATCCAGATGCGGTGTGATGAATTCAGCCTCTATCTCGGAGCGAGCGGAGCAATCGAGCAGTGCCACCTGCAGCAGGTAATGGCTGTCCAGCACCTCCTGCGACACCCCCAGGTCGGATGCCGAGAGCCCCACCGCCGCGATGCCGCCGCCTTTGCCGTTGCCGCGGTTATGCATCTGAATCGAAGGCTCCATGATGTGCCGGCCGCTCACCGGCACCGATGCCATAAAGCCGGTGACGCCGCAGCCGCCTTCCTCAGCCGCTTTGCTCTCAGCGGAATCAACATGCGGTAACGCGCCCCGCGAGGCGAGCACTCTATCTACTATGGAATCACTGTCTTGAGGCATGGCTTTCCTAAATGACCAGCTTATTGGACGGTGCCTGCGGGTACCTCGACCTCTCGGACTCGTCCAGATAGTCCAGGTTAACCAGCAGGTCGCTGCGGCCCACCAGCTCCTGCATGCTGCGCAGACCGTACTGGCGCAGCAACTGGCACCACTGCTTGCGCCAGGCGAGGTACATATTGACGATGCGCTGTTCGGCGTATTCTTCGGTTATCATGTGACCCAGCTCGGGGTCGGTGGTGGCGATGCCGCGGGCGCAGCCGCGTCCGCTCTCGCACTTGCCGCAGCGGATGCAGTCCAGTGCCACCAGGTCGGCCGTGCCGATGACCACGCCGTCAGCCCCCAGTGCGATGGCCTTGGCCGCGTCCATGGCATTCCTGATACCGCCGCTGGCGATAAGGCAGACTTCATGGCGGATACCTTCTTGCGTGAGAAAGCTGTGTATGCGCGGGATGGCGTATTCGATGGGCATGGCGATATTCTTCTTGGCGATGTCCGGCGCGGCGCCGGTGCCGCCGTAGCTGCCGTCAAAGTGTATGATGTGGGCTCCGGCATAATAGCTGCCCACGGCTACCATATCCACGTCGCTGGGAGTGGATACCTTGACGGAGATGAGAGCACGCGGGTTGATCTCTTTTATCCAGTCCACGTGTTTCTTGTGGTCTTCCACCGAATAGACGCTGTGGAAGGGGAAGGGCGAAAAAAGCGAGTTGCCCACTACCGTCTCGCGCATGGCCGCCACCTCGGGCGTGACCTTGTCTCCCAGCAGGTGGCCTCCCAGACCGGGCTTGGCGCCCTGGGCATATTTGAACTCCACTACCGGGGCGTTCTGAATGGTTTCCTCACGCACGCCGAAGAGCCCGGTGGCCACCTGGGTAATGACATGCTCGGCATACGGCAAAAACTCCTCCGGATAGCCGCCCTCGCCGGTGCAGGTCAGGCTGTTCAGTCGTTTGGCCGCCCGCGCCCGGCCCACTATCACGGACAGCGCCGTTGAGCCGAAGGACATGCCGCCGCCGTAGCAGGGCAGGGACAACACCTTCTGCGGACGGCTATCGCCGCGGCGGTTGAGATTCAGGCTGGTATCGATGTCCTCATCGCTGATATCCAGATAATCCGCCGCACTGGGAATACGGAAACGCATTTTGTCGAAACCGCCCCCGGAAGAACCCAGGGAATATTCCAGGGCTACTTGGGGAAGCTCGCCGGTCTCGGCCATGTGCCAATGCCCAATGAGCATCTCAGGCGTCCAGCGGTAGTCACCCAGGGCCTCCAGTATCGGGTTCAAGCTCAGGCTGAGTGCCTGCTGCGGGCAGCGCTTCACGCAGCAAAAATCGTTCTTTTGACAGGCTGTGCCGATGCAGCGCTGCGAGCGCGGCGGCAGGGGCTTGGAGTACCCCTCCGGCTTGATATGCACTCCGTAAGGACAGAGCTCGGCACACAGTCCGCAGCCGATGCAGCGCGAGCTGCGTTTCACCAGATACTTGCCGATGGGGTTGCGGAAACGCGAAGGCGTGTTCACAGCTTCAGGCAGGGTATTTTTAGTCTGGGTCGTATTCATATAATTAATTACCCGCAGGATACTTTTCTCTGGCCGAAGATGGGCGCGAAGCTCTCTCTTTCGA
>JBEKPN010000084.1:0-5415 GCA_049520695.1 Dehalococcoidales bacterium
TCCGCAACAACCTCCACATGAATATTATCTATATCGAAGCCACCGACCGCTTCCTCGAGCGCCTCAAGGGGGTCACCGACCCTGAGACCAAGCGCAAGGCCATAGGAAACGAGTTCATAAAGGTCTTTGAGGAAGAGGCCGCCAAGCTGGGCAAGATAGACTTCCTGGCGCAGGGCACACTCTATCCCGACGTCATCGAGAGCACGTCGTCAGTGAGCACCGCCTCAGCCAAGATAAAGACACACCACAACGTCGGCGGATTGCCCTCCAACATGACGCTCAAGCTCATCGAGCCGCTACGCTACCTCTTCAAGGACGAGGTGCGCCAGGTGGGCCTGGAGCTGGGACTGCCCGAAGAAATGGTCTGGAGACAGCCGTTCCCAGGCCCTGGCTTGGCCATCCGCATCATCGGCGAGGTGACGCGCGAAAAGCTGGAGATCCTCAAGGCCGCCGATTGGATAGTCATGAACGAGATCAAGAAGGCCAATTTATACCGCCAGCTATGGCAGAGCTTCGCCATCCTCACAGACGTTAAGAGCGTGGGCGTCATGGGCGACTTCCGCACCTACGGCTATATCGTGGCCATACGCGCTGTCACCAGTAACGACGCCATGACTGCCGACTGGGCCAGACTGCCCTACGACGTGCTGGCAACCATCTCCTCCCGCATCGTCAACGAGGTGCCTGGCGTCAACCGCGTGGTGTACGACATCACCTCCAAGCCACCCGGCACCATCGAGTGGGAATAAGGAGGGAAATGCAATGGTTATAATGGGTAAAGGCCGCACCTACGAGCCTGAGACCTGTGCCGGTGCCATCCGTAACGCGCTCGCCAAATCGGCGGGAAGAGCCACAGCGGAAGAGCTTTTCAACGTGGTGAAACGCCTGGGTCACTGGACAGACGACAACATCTGGCAGGAGATGCTTTCGCATACAGTAAATCTGCCAGCTTCCTACCACCATTACGCAGCCATCACGCCCGCCCAGCGCTTTCTATACCTCCGCGAGGACGGCAACTACGAGATGTACGACCCGGCCTGGCACGGGCGCTACCAAATGGGTAAAAGAGCGATCTAGTTCTCTAATCTTTTGCGGCAGGTGATATTCTGAAAGTCTTAGTCATCGGCAGCGGCGCACGGGAACACGCCATCGCATGGAAGCTGCTAGAGCCGTAACACAGAGCAGATATACGTTGCGCCGGGTAATGCCGGAACCGCGCAAATAGCCGCCAACCTTCCGGTTAACGCCACCGACATTCCCGCTTTAATTAACGCCTCGCGTCAAAATCATGTTGATTTCACCTTCGTGGGGCCGGAAATGCCGCTGGCCGAAGGCATCGTGGACGAATTTCAAGCCGAAGGCCTACCTATCTTCGGACCGAGTAAAGCCGCCGCCAGGATAGAGGCCAGCAAGGTCTTCTCCAAGAACCTGATGCACAAGTACGGCATACCCTGCGCCCGGAGCCGCAGTTTCTCGTCCTTCGACGAAGCCACCGCTTATGTTAAGGTGCAAACACCTCCCATCATTCTCAAGGCTGACGGGCTGGCTGCCGGCAAGGGCGTGGTCATAGCCCAGAGCCTGGATGAAGCCAATTCTTTTCTGAAATCCATGATGCAGGAAAGGGTTTTCGGAACCGCCGGAGAGAAGGTGGTTATCGAGGAGTACCTTACCGGCAGGGAGATGAGCATCTTCGTCTTTACGGACGGGCAGGCTGTTTCCTCTCCGGTAACCGCCTGCGACTACAAGCGCGCTTTCGACGCCGACCAAGGGCCCAATACCGGTGGCATGGGCAGCTTCTCGCCTCCCGATTTCTATTCAGACGCACTCGGTGAACGAGCTATGCGGGAGATAATGCGCCCTACAATAAAGTCGCTGGTAACGGAAGGCTCTCCTTATTCCGGCGTGCTCTACGGCGGGCTGATGATTACCGCCGAAAGCCCCAAGACTATCGAGTTCAACTGCCGCCTGGGAGACCCGGAAACGCAGGTTATCCTGCCGCGCCTCGAAACCGACCTGGCCGAAATTGCGCTGGCCGTCATCGAGGGCAGACTGGACAAGCAGAAAATCGAATGGAGCAAAAAGGCCTGCGTGGGCGTGGTGATGGCCTCGGGCGGCTACCCCGGCCATTATGAGACGGGCTTCCCTATTACAGGGCTGGGAGACATGGACAAAGATGTCATGGTATTCCACGCCGGAACCAAGCTAGATGCTGAAAGCCGCGTGGTGACCACCGGCGGGCGTGTGCTGACGGTCGTCGCCACGGGTGAAACACTGGCTCAGGCGAGGCAAAAAGTATATAATAACGTTTCGCGCATCAGCTTTAAGGGAGCGCATTACCGCAAGGACATCGCACTTTCCGATACTTAGCGAGGTGAATTATGGTGCTGGTAGCCGTGGTCATGGGTTCCAAATCCGACAGCGAAGCTGTACAGCCATGCCTGGATACGTTGTCCAAACTGGGCATAGAGTACGAGGTAAACGTCATCTCGGCCCACCGCACGCCTGAAAAGGCGCGCCAGTTCGGCCAGGGGGCGCGGGGGCGCGGCATCGAGGTCATAATCGCCGCTGCTGGGGGGGCCGCTCACCTACCTGGAGTCATGGCAAGCTGGACCACCCTGCCCGTCATCGGCGTGCCCATCGCCTCGAGCGAGCTAAAAGGGGTGGACGCCCTCTACGCTATCGTGCAAATGCCAGCCGGCATACCGGTGGCCGCCGTGGCTATCGGCAGCGCCGGGGCCAAAAACGCGGCCTTCCTGGCAGCGGAGATTTTGGGTCTAAAACATGAAAAAATACGTTTGGCTTATGATAAATATCGTGAGGAACTATCCGGCGGATAAAGGGAAACTGAGATGATAGAGCGCTACAGCCGTCCCGAAATGAAACGAGTCTGGTCCGACGAGAACAAATACAATAAATGGCTGGATGTGGAGATCGCCGTATGCGATGCCTGGACCGAGCTTGGCCGCATACCGCGTGCTTCGCTTTCCAAGATAAAAATGGCGCGTTGCAACCAGAAACGCATGCTGGAGATACTGGCCGAGACGCACCACGATATGACCGCTTTCCTAGGGGCCGTGTCTGAAAGCATCGGCCCGGAGGCGCGCTTCATCCACCTCGGACTCACCTCCAACGACGTCATGGATACCGCGCTCTCCCTGCAGCTTGTGGAAGCCTCCAAAATCCTCAGCCATGATATGAAGGAACTGGTGGCGGCGCTGGCCGTGCTGGCCATCAAACACAAGTACACTATCATGATAGGGCGAACCCACGGTATACATGCCGAACCCACCACATTCGGCCTCAAGCTGGCACTGTGGATGGAAGAGATGCAGCGCAACCGCCACCGCCTAGACGAAGCAGCCAAAGTCATTGCCTTTGGCAAGATATCCGGCGCCGTGGGGACCTACGCCACTGTGCCGCCGGAGGTCGAGGAGATTGCCTGCGCCAAGCTGGGGCTGACGCCCGCGCCAGTCTCCAACCAGATTTTGCAGCGTGACCGCCACGCACAGTTCGTCACCACGTTGGCCATCGCGGCAGCTTCTTTGGAAAAGTTCGCCACCGAGATAAGACTGCTCCAGAAAACGGAGACGCGCGAGGTTGAGGAGCCCTTCCAAGAGGGTCAGACGGGCTCTTCCTCCATGCCGCACAAGCGCAACCCTGAGCTGTGCGAGAGGATCTGCGGCATGGCACGCCTTATGCGCGGCTACGCTTTAACCTCTATGGAAAACGTCGCTCTGTGGCACGAACGCGACATCAGCCATTCCTCCGCCGAGCGCATCATCTTACCGGACGCCTGTTTGCTGCTGGATTATACTCTCTCCCTGTTCACCTCGATCATCAGCAGCCTCAACGTCTATCCCAAGAACATGAAAAAAGACCTGGAGATTACCAAGGGGCTGGTTTTCTCGCAGAGGGTCATGCTAGCGCTCATAGACAAGGGCATCTCGCGCCAGGAAGCCTATAAATTCGTGCAGAAGAGCGCTATGGAGAGCTGGCGCAGCGGTAAAAAGTTCTTATCGCTGCTGGAAGCGGATAAGGAGCTGATGCAGCATATCTCCAAACCCGAGCTTGAAGCCATATTCGATTACGATTTCTATTTAGCCCACGTGGACACCGTCTTCAAGCGCCTGGGGCTTACCGAGTCTCAATGGAAAAACAAGATGACGAACGCCGCCAAAAGCAAGCTAGCGCCGGGAGCGATATAAACATGGACCAGCGAAAGGGCATACTTCTCAAGAGCGAACTGGACCTTCCGCCTTTCATCAACGGCAAGGTGCGCGATACATATAATCTTGGTGAGCATCTGCTCATCGTGGCCACCGACCGCATCTCGGCCTTCGATGTCGTGTTGCCTGTCGGCATCCCCACCAAAGGTAAGGTGCTCAACCAGCTTTCAGCCGTCTGGTTCGAGAAAACGGGACATATCGTCCAAAACCACCTAGTCGAGGTCGTCACCGGCAAAACAGACCTCAACAAATACCTCCTAAACAACAGGAAAAAGGCCTTCCCGGCTTACTTAGCCGGGCGTTCCATGGTGGTCAAGAAAACCCAGCGGCTGAGTGTCGAGTGCGTCGTCAGGGGCTACCTGGCCGGTTCGGGCTGGGCGGAATACAAAAAGCAGGGCACCGTCTGCGGCATAAAACTGCCCGCAGGGCTTGTGGAGAGCCAGGAGCTTCCTGAGCCTATCTTCACTCCCACCACCAAGGCCAATGCGGGGCATGACATGCCAATGACTATCGCTGAAGCGCGTAATATGTTCGGCAGCGAGCTTGCGGAGAAACTTAAGGCCACCTGTCTTTCCATTTACAGTTACGCGAGGGATTATGCCAAGACGCGTGGTTTCATTATCGCCGATACCAAGATGGAGTTCGGCCTTGAAAACGGTAAATTGATACTGATTGACGAGCTGTTGACACCGGATTCGAGCCGCTTCTGGGATATTGAGCGCTACGAGCCGGGCCGCCCGCAGGACAGTTTCGACAAGCAGCCACTGAGGGACTGGCTGGAAAAGGCAGGCTGGAACAAGGAGCCGCCAGCGCCTATGCTACCGGAGGATGTTATCGCCAGCACGGCCAAGAGATACGAGACGGCCTTCGAGAGGTTGACCGGGAAGAAGCTGAGGTAGGTTATTTGAGTTTCAATACAATAAATTACGACGTTCGTCTATTAGTTGTTGGGCGCAATAAGCCCATGCTTCACCTAAACAGATGTGGGGAGTACTAATAATGCCAGAATCCGGACTTTCATCACAGGCCAAGCCCAAAGTATGGTCTCGCATTGAAAGCCTTTTAGTAAAAATGCGCTCGCCGAAGAGCAACCGACGTGATTGGCGCATATCAGCAGATGGTAAAGTGTCCGTATTTGTGACCTTCTCAAAGCTCCACAAAGACTCTGGGAATCGATACTGGTACGACC
>JBEKPN010000085.1:0-5368 GCA_049520695.1 Dehalococcoidales bacterium
GACGGGGTCGTATTCATCTTCCAGTTGGCGGCGATTAATGGTTTACGCATAAGCTATGCTCCGAATTTGGTCAATTTGAGGCCGTGTGCCATAGCCAGCGGCATCAGAGAGGTCGCCGGTATCTGCCCCAGCCCGCCTTGTCGGCAAGCCGATTCGCCGAATTTGGCGAGCCTGTCCGGGCGGCACCACGCGGAGTACAGCAGGCAGGGGACAGGATGCCAGCTGTGGGCGGCCATGGCAGCCGGGGTGGAATGGTCTCCGGTGATAACAACAACATCCGGTTTGAGAGTCAGCAGACGCGGAAGTGCCCTGTCCACCTCTTCGATAACTGAGACCTTGCGCTTGAAGTCTCCGTCTTCGCCGGCGGCGTCGGCTCCCTTTATATGTATAAAGAAAAAGTTATAATTATTGTAATTCTGTTCCAGCGTGTACAACTCGTCGGCCAGGGTCGGACCGGTTTTCAGCACGTCCATGCCGATCACCTTGGCCAGTCCGCGGTACATTGGGTAGCTGGCGATGGCCGTGGCCTTCAACTTATATATATCTGCCATAGTGGGGAAGTCGGGCTTTTTAGAAAAACCGCGCAGCAATACCATGTTAGCCGGGTGGTGCGTGGCCAAGCGTTCTCTGGCCTGAGCCAGGAACCGGTTGACGATTCTGGCGGTGCGCTCCGCTCCGGGCGCGAGGGCTGCCACTTCTTTTGGCGGGACACCCGTTTGTTGGGGGTCGGCGTCGCTTAGCTCGTCATTTAATCCCTCGCCTCGAAAAACAGCCACTAGGCGGTGCTCTTTGACCGCCTGCACTATGATCCTGACGCCGTCAATTTCCATGCCGTCCAGAAGACGGCAGAGGTTCTTACCTTCTTCGGTTGATATCCGGCCGGCTCGCCGGTCGCTGATCAACTCATTACCATCCAGCGTGCAAAAATTGCCACGCGCGGCGATGTCGCCGGGCTGCAGGTCGAAATCCATCCCCAGGGCTTCAAGAACACCGCGCCCGATGATAAAAACGAACGGGTCGTAGCCGAACAATCCCAGGTGGCCGGGAGCGCTGCCTGGTGTTATACCTGTCCCCACTGTCTGGAGCAGGCCGCAGTTGCCCAGTGAGGCCAGCTTATCCATGTTGGGAGTGCAGGCGGTTTCCAGTTCAGTCAAACCTGAATTATCGTGCGGCAAACCGCCAAGGCCGTCTATCACCAAAAGGATGATTTTGGTCGGAGATGTAATGGACAGTTTTTTCATCAGGTTCAGTCCTGTTTGCAAGGTATTCTCCTTAGTCTGCCTGTTTTTTGTCCAGCAGGACTTCTACTCCCGGCAGGGTTTCGCCGCTGAGGAATTTGAGGGCAGCCCCACCGCCAGTGGAGACAAACGTCATGCGGCCGTTGAGGTTCATGGCTGTGACAATCTCAGCTGTCGATCCGCCTCCGATGATGGTGGTAGCGTTGATGCTGGAGATAATCCTGGCCATCGCCTGTGTGCCTTCGGCGAACTGGGGAATCTCGTAAACCCCCATGGGGCCATTCCAGAAGACTGTTTTACAGCGTTCCAGGATGCGGGTAAAGTGGCTGATGGTCAAAGCCCCGATATCTACAATGTGTTTGTCTGAAGGGATGCTCTTTACAGAAACAGTCTCCCAGTTGGCGTCAACACTGACGTTGGCTATCACCACATCCTCGGGCAGGTAGACCTTTACCCCGTTCTTTTCAGCCCTGTCCATGAGGTAGGAAGCGGTCTCGATATTGCCGTCCAGCAGAGATTGGCCCACTTCGTACCCTTTAGACCTGAGGAAGGTAGCAGCCATGCCGCCGCCGATGATGATGAAATCCACGCGGGGCAGGATATTTTCTATAAGCGCCACCTTGTCGCTTACCTTGGCACCACCCAGCAGGAGGCCGAACGGATGGACGGGGTCAAGCAGCACCTTGCCGAGGGAATTGATTTCTTTTTCGAGCAACAGCCCAGCTACCGAGGGTAAATATTTGGTAACGCCTACGATGGAAGCGTGGGCGCGGTGGGCCGTTCCGAAAGCGTCATCCACATAAATGTCGCCCAGCTTAGCTAGAGCTTGGGCGAAAATAGGGTCGTTTTTCTCCTCCTCGGGGTGAAAACGCAGGTTTTCCAGTACGAGAATATCCCCGTTTTTCAACTGGCTAACCATTGCTTCGACCTCGGGACCTATGCAGTCCGGGGCAAAGTCCACCGGTTGGCGCAAGATGCGCGCCAGCCTTTCGGCAACCGATTTCAAGCTGAGGCCGGGGACGATCGTGCCTTTAGGCCTTCCCATATGCGAGCAAAGAATGAGTTTGGCGTCATGCTCAATCAGGTAATCTATCGTGGGAATAGCTGCCTTGATGCGACTGTCATCGGTGATCCTGCCGCTTGTTACGTCGAGCGGGACGTTGAAATCTACACGGGCCAGCACTCTCTTACCCGTGACGCTTACGTCTCGAACGGTTTTTTTATCCATTTTCTCCTGTCCTGAGCTTATTTAGGTGTAATATTTTAAGTTCGGAGCGTTTTTATACTCGGATCGGCAAATTCCGGGAAGAAATCGTAAATTTGCCGCACGATTCCCTGGCTGTCCAGCCCGTATTTTGCCCGGAGGATAGCCTGTGTGCCGTGTTCCACGAATTCATCGGGTATGCCGATGCAGCGTGATTGGACATCGTATATGCCGGACTGCTCCAGAAGCGTCACCACCGAGCTTCCGAACCCGCCCGCGAGCACGTTTTCTTCCACTGTAACGATGCGCTTGATATGATTAGCGACGCCGGTAATCAGGTTACTGTCGAGTGGCCTGGCAAAACGGCTGTTTATTACGGAGGCTTCGACACCCTTTTCTGCCAGAATGCAGGCTGCATCTAAAGCGGTCTGTACACTCGCGCCAATTGCCACCATGGCTAGGTCTTCCCCTTTGCGCAGAACCTCTGCGCTGCCGACTGGGATGGAATGCATTTCTGTATCCAGAGCTACTCCCAAACCGCTGCCGCGTGGATAGCGCACGGCCATGGGTTGGCCGCAGTAAACGGCAGTGTATAATAGGTGCTGCAGTTCGTTTTCGTCCTTGGGCGCTGATACCGCGAGATTGGGGACAAGAGGCAGATACGAAAGATCGAAAATACCTTGATGCGTCTTACCGTCATCCCCCACGATGCCTCCTCGGTCCACAGCAAAAGACACTGGAAGTTTTTGCAGGCAGACGTCGTGTATGATCTGGTCGAATGAGCGCTGCAGGAAAGTGGAATAGATGGCGACCACTGGTCTTATGCCCTGAGTGGCCAGCCCGGCGGCAAAGGTGACGGCATGCTGTTCGCAGATACCGACATCAAATACTCGCTGTGGGAACTCTTTCTGAACAATGTTGAGGCAGTTTCCCTCCGGCATGGCGGGGGTGATGACAACCACTTTGGGATCAAGACGCATCAACTGCAGCATGGTCCGGGCGAATACCTCGCTGTAACTGGGCGCTATCCTGACCTTGCTTCCCTGAGGGGCTACGCCATGGAAGCATACGGCATCGTCTTCAGCAGGCCCGTAACCCCTTCCTTTGGTGGTGATTATGTGTACTAGCACAGCCTTATGCATGTAGTCGCGTGCCTGTGTCAGGGCTGATTCCAGTTCGGCGATGTTGTGTCCGTCTATCGGCCCCATGTAAGCCAGGCCGAGATCTTCCCAGAGTGTGTTGGGCATAAAAAGACTCTTGAGGCGGTGTTTGACCTGGCTGCCGAAACTGGTCACCTGTTTGCCCAGCGGCAATGAGCCCAGAAGGTGTTTACCGCTCTCGTTAGCCTGGTAATAATGGCGGTCGAAGCGTACCTTGCGCAGCAGTTTGGCGATGGCTCCCACCGTGGGCGAAATGGACATGCCGTTATCGTTCAGCACCACAATAAGTTTGGTGCCTGAGGAAGCCGTGTTGTTCAGCGCTTCGAGTGCCATGCCGCCACTGATGGCCCCGTCTCCGATGATAGCTATCACATTATAGCGCTCGCCGGCCAGGTCGCGGGCGGTGGCCATACCAAGCGCGGCTGAGATGGAAGTGCTGGCGTGGCCGGTACCGAAAGGGTCGTGAGCGCTTTCCTCGCGTGAAGGAAAACCGGACAACCCGCCGTATTGGCGCAGCGTGTGAAAACGTTCCCGGCGGCCGGTCAGCAGCTTGTGGGCGTAAGCCTGGTGGCCCACATCCCAGATAATTTTGTCGCGAGGACTGTCGAACACACGGTGCAAGGCTATCGTAAGCTCAACAGCACCCAGGCTAGAAGCCAGATGGCCGCCGGTCACCTGGACCGTTTCGACCATTTCCTGTCTCAGTTCAAAGGCGAGCGTTCTAAGCTCTTTGGCTGGGAGGTTTTTAACATCGGCGGGGCTGTTTATGCCATCTAGCAGTTTTGCCATTTTGATTTGAGCGGCTTCAATCTTGCCTATACTCTAACAACCAATACAAACCATTGTCAAGGCGTTTAGGCTTTCTATCAGTACGGACATGTTAATATAATCCAGTGCGGACATTATGTCAAACGTTCTTTATGCTCAGTTACAAGGCATACAGTTTTTATGTCAGCTTACAGCAATCTTTTAGATAGAAGAGAATCTCCTGCAACTTATGAAAAAATATAAAAAGATAGTTGGTTTCGGTTTCTGTATAGCATGAATTTGCGTACGGAATATCCGTTTGTTTCTTCCCCGGTGCCAGAGTGTACCCTTTGGAGCGAGGGGTTAGAAATCGAACGTTGTAGATGATGCCGGAGTATTAGGTTATAAATATTACGGAATTGACAAATAAATAGATTTTATGTATTATGCTTGAATTAACATGTTAAGCGAAACCAGTAGTAAACATTCGTTGGTGATAGATGATTCACAGGGATTGTCTTCCACCGATGACGATAGGCTTGTGTTATTTTCAGGCAAGATAGTCCGGAAGAACGGCGCGCTGGCATTTCTAGGACCGCTCGTGCAGTTTTTCTTGACGATCTCCATGGGTAAAGCGGTCTGGCTTCAAAAAGTCGGTGAGCGGGAAGAAGTATGTGTCGGGGTAAGAGCAAAATATTTTAGGATTGATGATGGCTCCGCAAGTGATGTTGTCTACATTTTAGGAAGTGTGGGACAGAAGTCCTTCGATGGGCTAAATAATTATATCAGTGTGAGAATTGGCAAAGATAGGATTATTATCAAGGCTGAAAATGGCATTGAGTTTAATGATGGAGATGCAATCCGATTGCAATTTTGCCGCAGTAATGCCATCTTGTTCCGCTGTTCGGTAGATAATATCAATCAGGAAGCGATGCCGTTGGCTTTATCGACAGTTTAAACCTGCAAGAGAATTCTATCTCGCACAAATCATTGGTTTCTTAATATAACAATTTAGGCTA
>JBEKPN010000086.1:0-5350 GCA_049520695.1 Dehalococcoidales bacterium
CATCCTGCATTACCTTAACACAGCTGACGGCAGACCTCTTACAGACAAGCTTATTACCTTCAAGGAACTGCCGGAGGGCGTCGTTTATTACCCGACTTATGTCAAGCGGACCATCAAGCCCCTGCTGGACAAGTTCGCCGACAGACCAAAGTCGCTACTCGCTGCCGCCGCATCTTTGGGGGGAGTTAAGGCCAACACAGGCGATTTTTCCTTCCGGCTGAATGCCCTTCCCCGCGTGCCCCTGACAGTTACTTTGTGGCTGGGGGACGAAGAACTACCTCCTGCAGGGAATATCCTTTTCGACAACTCCATCACGGGCTATCTGCCTACCGAAGACATCACCGTTCTGTGCGAAATACTGGCCTGGAAGCTGGTAAGGCTGGGTTGACATGCGTCTTCAAGCCATGCGAAGTTGCTGATTCAATCGGAATAATCCGTGCCTGATTTCCACGACTTTACGCACAATAGTTGACACCCAAAATGTAATTCTATACCATTAATCATAGCGGGTTAAAGGAGAAGAGAGTTGTTAATAGACGTTACCGACCAGACTTTCGATACCGAAGTGTTGAAGGCTACCATGCCTGTTTTGATAGATATGTGGGCGCCATGGTGCGGCCCCTGCCGCATGGTCGAGCCCATCCTCAAGAAGCTTTCCGATAAATACCAGGGCAAGGTCAAGTTCTGCCGCATGAACGTAGACGAGAACCAGAAAACACCCTCCCAGTACCGTGTCATGTCCATTCCCAATATGCTATTCATCAAAAGCGGCAAGGTGATAGATACCGCCGTAGGCGCTATGCCGGAAGCCGCCTTGCAGAGCAAAGTGGATGCCCTGCTCTCCACCAAATAAGCAATCCCATATATAAATGCAGCGAGGAGGAGATTTCGGTCCCCTCCTCGTTTTTATTTCCCAAAACTGATTCAAGATCCTCAATGCGAGTTCAGGCTGCTGCCCGCTTTTGGAAGAATGGCCGGCAGGCCGTCGATGCTGTATACCGCGCTTCCTGCTCCGTAAACTTCGCGTATATTATCCTGGGTGACCACCTTCGCCGGTGTCCCTTCCGCCTTAATGGCGCCGTCATACAGCAGAATAAGGCGGTCGCAGTACTGCACCGCCAGGTTGAGGTCGTGCAGGGCCACCCCCACCGTCAGCTCCTGTTTGCGGCACATCTCTTTCATCAGGTCGAGCATTTCTATCTGCCGCCCGATGTCCAGATTGGAAGTAGGCTCATCCAGCAGTATGCCCTCGGTCTGCTGCGCCAGCACTCGGGCGATAACCACGCTCTGTATCTCACCTCCTGAAAGCTCCCCAATCCTGCGCCCCGACAGGTGCCGCGTGCGCGTCTTCTCCATGGCCTGCCAGGCTATCTCTATATCGCGCCCGCTTTCGTATTGAAAAAGCCCCAGGTGCGGGTTACGCCCCATTAGCACCACCTCGAAGGCGGTGAAATTGCTGGGCAGGAGCGGTATTTGCGGCACCACGCCCACCAGGCGCGCCAGCTCCATGTGCGTGATGCGCGACACATCTCTACCGTTAAATGCGACGTGGCCGGAAACAGGAGCCATGACTCGGCTGAGAGCCTTTACGATGGTCGATTTACCGCAGCCATTGGGCCCCACCAGTCCGGTCATGCGCCCCGGTTCGAGTGTAAAATTGACGTCGCGCACAACGACGTTGCGGCCATAAGCGAGGGTCAGGTTGTTAACCTCGATTTTCAGCATAGCGGCCTCAAAAGAGCATCCTGGCTTTGCGCCTGAGAAGATATAGAAAGAAAGGCGCTCCGGCCAACGCGGTAATCACGCCGATGGGGATTTCGGAAGGCGCCAGCATGGTGCGCGCCAACAGGTCTCCCAAGATTAAGAAAATGGCACCGCACAGCATGGAAAGCGGCAGCAGGAAACGGTAGTCCGGCCCCCAGACGAGACGCACGGCATGCGGGATGATAATGCCCACGAAGCCGATGATACCGACGAAAGAAACAGCCGTCGCCGTGATGAGCGTGGCAACTATGAGTAGCTCTAGTTTGAGCCGTTCCACATTGACGCCAAGCTGCTGCGCCTGCTCCTCGTCCAACTGCATGATGTTGAGTGGCCGGCCGAACAGCAGGATAAATAACGAACCGATGAGTGTGATGGGCAACACCACTTGTAGCTCCGACCACTGGCTGAGGGCGAAGCTGCCTGACAGCCAGAACAGGATGCTGCGGATTTCCTGCCCGCTGGTGATGGTAAGGTAAGTCACCACCGCCCCCAGCAAAGCCCCCAGCGCCACGCCCGCCAGTATGAGGGTGGACATGGGCAGCGTTTTACCTACCCGCGCCAGGCTGTAGACCAGCATGACACTGGCGAGCGCTCCGGCGAAGGCCAGGGCAGGAATGAGCCCGTAGGTAGCTCCCAGACCCGACACCGGCAGAAGAAAGCCGATGACTGCCCCCAACGCCGAGCCCTGCGCCACGCCGATGAGGTAGGGGTCGGCCAGGGGGTTGCGGAAGAGGCCCTGGTAGGTAGCCCCGGCCACGGCCAGCGCCATGCCCACCGTCCCCGCCATCAGCACGCGCGGCAGGCGGATTTCCCAGATGATGGTCTGGGCCGCGCTACTCCAGTTCGCGTTCAGATGTATAAATGGCAATCGGTCGATGAGTATGCGCCAGGTTTCGCCCAGCGGAATCCCGACGCTGCCGACGGAGGTAGCCAATACGATTACCAGGATCAGCAGCATAAACAACCCGGCGAAAGAAGGCAGCCTGACGGACCAGCGATGCTGGCCCGTCAGCTGTTCTTCAACTGTCTGTGATTTCAAAATTTTTTGATAAGGCAAAGAAACCTTCTTCAGTCCCTATTTTGCCGCTGTACTTGTGACCGCCGTAGTAGTCGTAGCCATATATTGGGTCACGAACTGCGGGAAAAGTTCTGGGTGGATCATGGCCGCCATCCACTCAAATCCTTGTATGATACGCGGCACGGGACGGTTGGTAAGCGAGGCGTCGATGCCGTAGACCTTACCCGACACAGACGCGGCTATGCCTTTCAAGCGCGGTTCAGTCTGAAAGAATACCAGCGGGGCGTTTCCGCCGGCATAGCTGTTATCCACATTACAGATGACCACCTGCGGATTGTCGGCAATAACCGACTCCATCGAAATCGTGGGGTAACCTGTCTCGTCGGGGCAGACATTTGTGCCTCCCGCCTTATCTATCATGTCCCAGATAGGCGTATCCGAACCCGAGGACATGATGGGGTCCTGCCAGATGACGTAGAGCACGCGGGGGTTCTGGGCAGCCGTCAGTTTGGAGGTTTTGTCCGTGATTACCTTGATATTGCTTTGCATTTGGCTCACGATAGTTTTAGCCGCGGCGTTAGCGCCGGTAAGCCTGCCGATGGTGGAAACCGAAGCCTCGATTTCATCCAGGTTATGCGGCACCAGGGCGTAAACCTTAAACCCCAGCTTTTCCAATGCCGGAATGATATCCGCTTTGTCTATGTCCTCCGCCAGAATTAGGTCGGGGGCCAGACTGACCACCTTTTCGATGTCTATGTCCGAGTAGCCTCCGACATGCGGCTTGTCCAAAGCCGCCGCGGGATAATCATCGTATGTCGTGTCCCCCACTACCTTATCGCCCAGACCCAGGTCAAAAAGAATTTCCGTGTTGCTGGGCGCCAGCGAGACGATGCGCTGCGGGGCTTTATCGATGGTGATGGTGCGCCCCAGGTCGTCGGTGACCGTCATGGGGAAGGTAGTGCTAAACTGGGCAACATTGGTGTTGCTCTCGTCGCTCTTTTTGATAGAGCCGTTGACTCCGCTCGTTACCAAAGCCACGGCGACCAGCACGGTGAACACCCAGTAGATGGTTGCCAGACTGAAACTGTCTCTAATGTTCCTGAAATTAAACAAAGTCCTACCTCTCACTTATTTTTCAAGCGGCTTGAAAACGAAAATCCCCTGCTTCGTGGGCAGGGGATTGCTCTGTCAGGTGGACATACCTTCACCTCCTGGTCCCGCGGAGACGACACCCGAAGCTCTGGCGTTCTGACTCTCCCGGTCTTTGCCGAGATTACAGCAGGCGGTACTGTGTCGGGCTTTCACCGACTTGCCTTCCAGACCTACCCGCCCATACTCGCAATCTTGCGAATCGCATGCAGCGGGCCTCGGGGTTGCCTATCTAATTAAAGTTAGACTACTACAACTTCTTGTATACTGTCAAGCGTTTTAATTGTGAGGTTGCTGACTCCCGCCAGATTCTTCGCTACGCTCAGAATGAGATCGAATCTTTCGATTATTCCGCTTCAAACCATACCTGATATAATAATCCATACATGGAAAACGTCACGTTCTGGGCCGCCTTCGGTGCCGGTATCGCCTCTTTTGTCACCCCCTGCGTCCTGCCGATGGTGCCGGTGTATCTCGCCAGCCTGGCCGGACCGGAGATACTGGAAGAAAGCTCCGTCAGCCGCTGGCCGCTCTTCCTGCATGCCCTCAGCTTCGTGCTGGGCATGGGACTGATCTTCACCCTTACCGGAGCCCTGGCAGGGCTGGCGGGCATAAACATCAATCCTAATTCTCCTGTGATCCAAAAAATCTCCGGCGGATTGCTCATCTTCTTCGGGCTTTTCATGCTGGGGGCAGGTTTCATCCCCTGGCTCAATTTCGAAAAGCGTCTCTCGCCGAAAGTGGGACACCGTAGCGGCTACATTCGTTCTTTCATTGTCGGGGCGTCCTTCACTATCGCCTGGACGCCCTGTCTCAGCCCCATCCTGGGCAGTGTGTTGACTCTGGCTCTTAACTCGGAAACGGCAGGTAAAGGAGCTGCCCTGCTGGCAGTGTATTCTCTGGGTTTGGGGTTGCCTTTTTTATTGGTGGGAGCTTTCTTCAGCACGCTCACGCCCCTTCTCAAACGCATCGGACGCTTCAGTCGCTGGATATATTTCGCCAGTGGAGCGCTTCTGGTGATTGCTGGTATACTGATAATAGTTGGCAAGCTCAGTTTCCTGTACTTGAACGGCTGACTTCAGAAGGGTTGGTTATGTTAAGAAAAGGCATTGTGGTTGCGCTGGCGCTCACACTTTTGCTGGTGCTGGTTCCCGGGTGTGCCGGTACAGGCAGCAGCACAGAATACGGCAACCGCGTGGGCAATCTGGCCTATGACTTCACACTGAAGGACATAGATGGCAACACGGTGACGCTCTCGTCGCTGGTAGGGCAGCCGGTGATGCTCAATTTCTGGACGTATTGCAGCGCCTGTAAAGAGGAGTTGCCTTATATCCAGAGCGCGTATGATGCCCGCGGCACTTTAGGGCCGGGCCTGGTGGTCCTGGCCGTCAACGTCACCCAGCAGCCGGACCAGGTTGA
>JBEKPN010000087.1:0-5329 GCA_049520695.1 Dehalococcoidales bacterium
CCGTAGGTTGCCGCTCCCGGGTTCCACTCGACGATCTAAGGGATGAACCCACGAGCGCCATACCGCCGAATACTTGCTGCCGCGAAACGTCAACGAGGAAGCCCGTGACGTGAGCCGATTATCCATTACGGGTGGCAAGCAGCATGTGGTCAGTTGCTGAGCTCCGGAAGTCCTTGAAGGAAGGCGATCAGCCCGGTGAAGTAAGTCTTCTGGTCGTCGTAGAGCGCAAAATGGCTGCCGTTCGGGCAATAGAGATAGTTACCGCGAGGTAGCTGGCCAGCCATCATCTCCATGAAGGCGGGGTCCATCGTGTCATAGCGGGCGCCAATCACGAGCGTGGGGACCTCAACCGAGGCCAGGTCGTCAGTGCGGTCCCAGCTCGCAAGGCGTGCCTCAGCGCTGATGCCGAGCTCACTCGGGCCCTGCATCGACACGTAGACCGCCTGGTTGAGGTGAGGGAACGTGCGGCGCACGGGCTCGGGCCACTCTGCAGCCGGCATCCGGAGAACATGGTGAACGTAGTGCTGCTCGATGAGCAACTCCATGTAGCGCGGGTTTTCGGTCTGCCCCGCGGCTTCGAGCGCCTTGATCTCGGCGAGCGCAGCCTGGTCCATCTCCGGCATGAGCACCTGCTCGGCATAAGCGTTATAGGCCGGGACGCTCGACATCATGTTGGAGATGACCAGGCCCCGGAGGTGCTGTTGGTGGCGGAGGGCGTACTCAATGGCGAGGATGCCCCCCCAAGACTGGCCATAGAGGACGAAGTTGTCGCGACCGAGACCGAGAGCGCGGCGTGCATCTGACCTGCCCTGCGGCTGGAACAGGTGGATATTGACACCGCAGGGGACGATGCTTATCTTATCTGCCTGCGCTCCGTAAAGGCGAGCAAGTTCCTCTTTTTCGGGCGCGGTGGCGGTTATGATGCGACGGGAGCCGTCCACCAGCTCTTTTTCGGCTGCCAGCCTGACGGCAGACTCGGTCTTGCCCACCGGGAGGCGGTTCTTGATGGCCCCCAGCGTATGGAACATGACGGCATGGGGTACGCCCCACTGGCTGGCGAAGCGCATCCCCACGGAGCCCGAGAGCCAGTAGTGGCTGTGTACCAGGTCGTATCTGGTCCCGTCGTGCTGTGAGAAAGCCTCCATGTTCAAAATAAAACTGGGTAGGTGGCTATACTGCGCCATCTTGCCCATGTCTTCCACCGGACCGGCCTGGATGTGTATGACGCGCACGTTCTCACAGGGATGGTCCACCTGGGCGTCGCGCGGGTCGTGGGCACGGGTGTAGATGTCCACGCGATGCCCCAGTTTCCCCATCTCGCGCGAAAGCTCACGCACATAGACGTTCATCCCGCCGGTGTCGCGCGTGCCGAGCTGGCCCAGTGGACAGCTATGAATACTGAACATGGCTATGGTTAATTTAGATGGCATAAATAATGACTTACTGGAGGTCGATAACACAGCGGGAAAGCCTTACTTCATGGCCGCCCAGGCGGGACTTATAGACCTCAGGTCCTTTCAAAAAATCGAACACCTTCCTGCGCTCTTCAATAGCCTGCCTGATGCAGTACAGCTTGGACACCAGCCCCACATTCATTTCAGCATACTGCGGCATATAGCCGCTGTTATACAAATATATTCTATCATTATATTCAAAATAGAGTATGGCCGCCACACGCGCCACGCCCACCTCCAGGAAAGCCAGCCTGAGAAGCTCGTAAGACGACATAGCAGCCGTTATCTTTTCAAAAAATAAACGCATCTCGGCGGTCAAGAAGAGCGCCTTGTCGCGCCGGCTGTCAGCCATCATCTGGAAGAATGCCTCCAGTTCAGCCTCCCCGACCTCAGAATCACGCAGGATGCGGAAGCGCACTTCGGCCACAGCACTAAGTTGCCGCATCTTGCGTTCCACGCCGCGCTGCTGTTTGGATTCTAGCAAGCCGAGGTATGCTTCCCAGGTGGCTGGCAACTCCACCTCGAATGAAACGCCGATTGGGGAGCAGGTGACGGAGTGGCCTCGCCGTTTGCCTTCAACCACAACATTATGTCCTGCTACCGATTCCGGCCTAAGCGTTTCCAGGACGAGAGACCCGACTCCATGACCTGACAGATACTCCAGAAGTTCACGCGAGAAGACGCCTTCTCTGCCGGGAGCGACAATGAAGTCGAGGTAGTCGCACACGGAGTTATCGCCAATGAACGAGGCCACCCCGTCTTTGAACTTTAGAGGTGCTACGCCGATAACCTCATCATCCTCGCGGACTACTAATACCAGCGGCTCGAATCCCGCGCCGAAAACCTGCCACCAGGCGCCGAGCCAGCCGGGCAGTACGAATACGGCGGGCCAGCGGAGACTGTTTCCTCCGGGTAGATAATATTTTCCGAGTTCCACCAGATTTTCTTGAGATACTGCATAAGTCATTAAAGCGACCTCTTGACAATCCATATTACTCCATGCCATAATTGTTAGTCTAGGCTAACATTTACAGGTTATAATATGCAACGACGCACCGCCAGTATGGAAGACTACTTGGAAGCCATCATGCTCCTCGACCGGGAGCGGGAGGGTGCCACCGTGACGTCCATCAGCCACTTCCTCGATGTGAAAAAGCCCAGCGTTACGGCAGCCCTGTCGAAACTGTCGGAGAGCGAGTTGGTAGAGCATCAGAGGTACGGCACCGTCGCGCTCACGGCTGAAGGCAGGCGCACCGCCTGCGACGTATACCACCGCCATACCACCCTGCTCAGTTTTCTCACCGATGTCCTGGGGGTGGACGCCCGTACTGCGGAGGAAGACGCTTGCAGGCTGGAACACAACCTGAGCGCCGCCAGCGTGGTCAAACTTACCGATTTTGTGGCATCGAACATAGCAGAAAAGGAAAAGGATGACAAGCAAACGCTTAAGCGAACTGGAAGACGGCCAGAAAGCACGCATTGTTAAGATCAACCTCGCCGGCGATATCAGGAGACGCCTCTCGGACATGGGGCTGGTGAACGGCGGCGAGATACAACTCGAACGCGTGGCTCCGCTGGGCGACCCCATAGAGATAAAAGTTAAAGGTTACGACCTGTCGCTGCGCAAGGAAGTAGCCTCCGAGATTGAAGTAATCCCCGAAGATATGCGGTTGACGAGTGTTCCCCCGGGAATTAAAGTGACCGTAAGCCGCTTCAGGGGCGGCCGGGAAGCCGACCGTAAGCTGGCCGATATGGGATTCGTCATCGGGACTCAGGTAATAGTTATTGAAAATCCCGGGGAAGGACCCCTCCTGTTGAGCCTGTGTGGTCCACTCGTAACGCTGGGGCGAGGCATGGCTGAGAAAATCATGGTCAAGGATAATTAGATGCCTGACAAAATCACCATTGCCCTGGCAGGGAACCCCAATGCCGGCAAAACTACGCTGTTCAACGCGCTGACAGGCAGCCACCAGTCGGTGGGCAACTGGCCCGGCGTCACCGTCGAAAAGAAGGAAGGCACCGCGCGCTACAGCGGCCACGAAATACGAGTGGTAGACTTACCCGGCGTTTACAGTCTGACGGCCTATTCTCCGGACGAAGTTATCTCGCGCAACTTTATTATAAGTGAAGCGCCAGACGTGGTGGTCAACATCGTGGACGCCTCCAACCTGGAGCGTAACCTCTATCTCAGCGTACAGATACTGGAAATGGGCGTCCCCTGCATCATCGTGCTGAATATGATGGATATGGCCGAAAAGAGCGGCCAGAAGATAGACGTGGCCGCACTATCCGCTGAAATCGGCGCTCCCGTCATCCCACTGGTGGCCAGCAGGGGGCAGGGCGTCGATGAATTGCTTAAGTTAATAGTTGAAATGGCCGGGAGCAAAGCCGCGCCCGGCTTCCACCTCAATTACGGCGAGGAGCTGGAAACCGAGATCTCCAAACTGGAGAGCGCCATCTTCGACCTGCCGGGAGGCACCAGCCTCCTGCCGCGCTGGACTGCCATCAAGCTGCTCGAACAGGACAAAGACGTCAGTGCCAGGTTCAGCGACATGCGCCTGCAAATAGCGGCTGCTGAGAGCCTGACACACCTCAAGAGCATGCTCGGTGACCAAGCCGAGACGCTGATAGCCGACGCTCGCTATGGTTTCATCGCCGGTTTGCTCAGGGACGTGCTGCGGAAACCCACCGTCGAAGCGCGCACCACATCCGATAAGATTGACCGCGTGCTGGTTAATCGCTGGCTGGGTATCCCGCTGTTTCTGCTCATCATGCTGGGCACCTTCGAGTTTATCTTTACCCTATCGCGCCCGCTGACGGGCTGGATCAACCAGTTCTTCGCTTGGCTGGGCGGCTATGCGGTAGATATGCATCCGGCCTGGCTGGGTTCGCTTATCGGAAGAGGAGTGCTGGGGGGAGTCGGCGTCCTCATCAGTTTCGTGCCCCCCATCTTCCTGCTCTTCATCGCCATTGCGATTCTGGAAGACTGCGGCTACATGGCACGCGCCGCCTTCGTCATGGACAGGGTGATGCACAAGATAGGCCTGCACGGGCGTTCCTTCATACCCATGGTGCTGGCTTTCGGCTGCAATATCTCCGGCATCATGTCCTGCCGTACCATCGAAAACCCCAGGGACCGCCTTACCACCATCCTGATAACCCCCTTCATGTCATGCGGAGCCAGATTGACCATATATGTTCTGCTGGCAGCCGCTTTCTTCCCCGGGCAGCAGGGCCTGGTGGTCTTCAGCCTGTACGTTCTGGGCATCCTGGTGGCCTTGCTGGCGGCGCTGGTGCTGCGCAAAAAGGTTTTCCCCGGAGAAAGCTCGCACTTCGTCATGGAGTTGCCTCCTTACCGCTGGCCGACGGTGACCGGCGTGCTGGTACACATGTGGCAGCGCGGCAAGGCTTTCCTGGTAAAGGCCGGCACGGTGATACTGGGGCTGGTGGTGGTGGTGTGGTTCCTGTCCAGCATGCCGTGGGGCGTGCAGTATGCCAGCGCCGGGAGTTGGATGGGGCATATTGGCAGGTTCATCGCGCCTGTACTGGCCCCGGCGGGATTCGGGCAGTGGCAGGCGGCGGTGGCCCTGCTCTTCGGTTTCCTGGCTAAAGAGGTGGTGGTGGGCACGATGGGGGCCATCTTTGGGGTGGCCAGGGGCAGCCTGGGGACCACGATTGCCACACAGCTCGGCTGGACGCCGCTGGTCGCCTACAGCTTCATGAGCTCCTTCCCCCTGTACGGGGAGCTTGCCGTGTGCCTCGACGAGAGCGCCGCCAGCCTGCCGCTGTATGCCCGCGCGGAAAAGAGCGTGGAGCTGATCAACCGGCTCTTCGGCTACGTGGGCTGCCGCGTGAAGTACTCCGACTACGGCATG
>JBEKPN010000088.1:0-5231 GCA_049520695.1 Dehalococcoidales bacterium
GCCTGCCCGCCGGAAATAAAGCGGAGGTCGCGGCTAAACTCGGTGAATCTATAAAGGGCGCAGCAGGCAGGGTGATGTTCTTGCCCGTCAGGTTGGAGGGCAATGAGGTCTATTCTGTATTTAAAGACTCGGGAGCCATAACCAGCGTCGCCAAGGCCGATGGTTACGTCGTTGTGCCGCAGGACACCGAGTTGCCCGAGGGTGCCAGCGTCAGCGTGACGCTCTTCTAGATTAGGCTCACTTCGTCGCCGGCTTTGACCTTGCCGCCCTTTATGATACGCGTGAAAATGCCTTCCACGGGCATAACGCAGGTGCCCACCTGCTTGAAAATGGCGCAGCGGTCGTGGCAGGTCTTACCAATTTGCGTGACCTCGAGGACGATATCCTCACCCACCTTCAGGCGCTTGCCAATGGGCAGCTTGTAAAGCACCAGTTCGTCACCCTCTACGGTAAGGTTCTCGGCGAAGTCGCCCGGTCCCACGTCCACCCCCAGCCCCCGCATCTTTTCTATGCTGGTCATGGAGAGCAAGCTGAGCTGGCGGTGGCTACCAGCGCTTGAATGGGCGTCTCCCTCCAGCCCAAAGTCCTCTTTAAGCAGGCCGCAGACTATGTCCTTCTTCTTCTCGCCTTTATTTTCGCTGGTGCACACTGCCACTATTTTAGCCATCAGCCCTTTTCTCCTCTGATATAGGTACCGCTCTTGCCGCCGCTTTTCTTTTCCAGGCAGATGAATTCTATGGTCATGCCGCGGTCGATAGCCTTACACATGTCATAGATGGTGAGGCAGCTCGCCGCTGCCGCCGTCAGCGCTTCCATCTCCACGCCAGTCTTGCCAGTGCATTTTACACTGGAGGTCACCTTGATGAAGTCATCCCCCACAAAATCAAAATTGACAGTCACTTCCTCGATAAGCAGCGTATGACATAGCGGGATGAGTTCGGGCGTCTTCTTGGCCGCCATGATGCCCGCCACGCGCGCCACGGAGAGCACGTCGCCCTTTTTTATCTCCATCTGCTTGATTTTGGCCAGGGTCTGCGGCTGCATGCGCACGCCTCCCGTGGCCACTGCCTCTCGCTCGGTCTCAGCCTTGGGGCCGACGTCCACCATACGCGCCTCTCCTTTGGCGTTCACGTGTGTCAGTTCAGGCATACCCTACCTCCTGGGATTCTCACAAGGAAGAGATATATATGCTTTAGTTTTTGCCAGTAACCTCATCCCCTTTATCCCCTTCTCCTCAAAGGAGAAGGGGAATTGAGTAAAAAGGTTTTTCCAGAGGGGTCTGCACCCCTCTGGACGCCCCGGTTTTTTATCATATAACAAGTACGCCTATTGCCTCATTCTAATTTTTCCTCTCCCTTGATGGGGAGAGGTTAGGTGAGGGTGTCAATTCTGATTCGATGTTTACCCCCTCACTCCTGTCTCTCCCACGGAGGGGAGAGAAGATTTTTATCCGCCTATCTGCCTCATATTGCGCCCCTGCGGCGATATGTGCTCCGCCAGTTGGTGGCGCTCCTGCTTCATAGCCGCCGTTTGCCTCATCAGCGCTTCGAGTTCTTCAGTGCTGGCACCGTTACGTAAAGGCGCTTTCAGGTCCACCTCATCATCGCGCAACAGGCATGGGCGCAGCTTGCCGTCGGCGGTCAGGCGGAAGCGGTTGCACTTGTCGCAGAAGCAGTCCGTCACCGGGCCGATGAAGCCGATGCTCCCCGCGCTGCCCGGAATGCGGTAATACTTGGCCGGGCCGTGACCGTTGTGGGTCGGGAAGCAGGGTTCGATACCACCCAGCTCGTGCTCGATTTTAGTCTTGATTTCGTCGATGGAGACCATCTTGTGGCCATTGGCGTCACCCACCAGCGGCATCTCTTCAATGTAGCGCACGTGCCAGCCGTCAGTGACGCTCTTGCGGGCGAAATCGACCACCTCGTCGTCGTTCACACCGCGCAAGACAACAGTGTTGATTTTTACAGGATTAAGGCCGGCCTTTTTGGCCGCCTCTATGCCAGCCAGCACGTCCTCCAGCCTTCCCGCTCCGCACATCTGTTGGAAGCGCTCCGGCTTAAAGGTATCCAGGCTGATGTTGACGCGGCTCACCCCCGCGTCTTTCAGTTCCTGCGCCATCTCGGCCAGGCGAGTGGCATTGGTGGTCATGGAGATGTCTTCGATGCCGGGGATGGCGGCGAGGAGTTTGACCAGTTCGGCCACGTGCGGGCGCACTGTCGGCTCGCCGCCGGTAAGGCGGATGCTTTTAACTCCCAGGTGGGCAGCGGCGCGCACCACGCGCTCGATTTCCTCGTAGCGCAGGATGTCGTCATGCGATAGGTGCTGCATGGCGCTGACATTGCAGTAGATACAGCGCAAATTACAGCGGTCGGTGACCGAGATGCGCATGTAGTCTATGTGGCGGTGATAGCTATCAAGCAGGCTTTGAGTCATAATTGAGTATATTGTAGCACAAAAGAAAAAGGGGCGCTATAGCTTAGATAATATCGCGGTTTCAGGAAGATTAATTTGGAAGTGCCAATCAACAAATGTCCCCACGCCTACTAACAGGGGGTTGAAAACACCATTTTCTCTCCATACTTGATACGAATTGGGATTTTCTCTTCCGCAACAAGATTCAAGAATCACCAACTAGTACTAAATAATTATTGACACACTATTGACACGATAGCTTACATGTGCTACAGTCAAAATGCGTCTGGGATGAGTCGCCAAGCGTCTCTACTAGGGGCTTTTAGCCCCGACCCCAGTCGCTTTTTTATAGGGAAGCACATAATGCACCTAATTTATATCGATGAGTCCGGTACTCCGGAAATCCCTGGAAACTCATCACATTTTGTTCTCGCAGGAATTTCGATCCCAATTCTCTATTGGAAAGTATTTGATCGCGAAATCGAACAAATCAAAGGGAAATACGGACTCCAAAATAAGGAAATTCACACTGCTTGGGCAACCAGAACTTATTTGGAGCAATCGAAAATACCGGATTTCGAAAGAATGAATCATGTCCAAAGGCGGGCTGCGGTAACTAGGTTGCGTACCGTCGAATTATTGAGACTCCAAAGGGCAAAAAACCCAGCACAGTATAGACAAACAAAAAAGAATTATGCTCAAACCGAAGATTACATTCATTTAACCCGAGATGAGCGTGTTCGGTTTATAGAAGAAGTAGCCAGGCATGTCTCACAATGGGGATACGCAAGAATATTTGCTGAATGTATCGATAAAACTTACATAGACACATCCATAACTGGAAAAGGAATAGACGAACAAGCTTTCGAACAAGTTGTAACACGTTTTGAACGATACTTACAGAATCTTGGTACGGATGACCCGACCTGTTGCGGGCTTATAATACACGATAACAATCAGACAGTGGCAAAAAAACACACAATGTTAATGAGGAAATTCTATTTTTCTGGAACACAGTGGTTGAAAGTCGAGAAAATTATAGAAACCCCTCTTTTTGTCGATAGCCAATTAACCAGCATGGTGCAATTGGCAGACCTGACCGCCTACGCCATTCGTCGTTATCTAGAGAACGGGGAACAAAAGTTGTTCGATATTATTTACCCGAGGGCAGACAGGCGCAAAGATGGCGTGGTAGTTGGAGTTAGACATTTTACATCACCGACTTGTGCTTGTAAGATTTGTCTTCAACACAAGAGTGCTCTGTCAACAGGAATCCAGCCGACAACGTCGCAAACCTAGAACTCCACATATTATCTTTTAGGTGTCAGCGTAGCCTCTTCCATGTTTGCCGGATAAATGTAGTCATATCTCAACAAATATCCCAATGTTTATGCGGTGGTAGCTAACGAGATAAAAGCATAAAGTCAATATAACTTTACAGCAAACTCGGAATATCCTTCCCGGCTTCCTCTGTCAGCATCACCCGGTCGGCCTTGGCCTGCTGCCGCGCCGCGCGCTCTTTCAACAGACTGGCAGTCTTATCGTAGAAATACCTTATCCTTTCGTTCTCGCCAAAAGCGGAAAGGATAACCGTAACGTCCATCAGCCCCTTCTCGCGCGGGTAATCGCCGCCCCTTATCTGGGCGTTGGGAGCCGTCTTGCGCATGTAATCGCCCAGCCCCTCAGTCAGGTCTATGCTCATCTCTTTAGCCGGAGCCGAGACGAGGTAGAGGGCTTTATGCGCCTCGGACGTCTTGCAGTTGAACGAAAGCTCGGCCAGCGCCTCGTTCATGGCGTGTATCCCTTGATTGGTGCGAATTTCTTTGCGGGTGAAGTCATGAGAGGAGTCCTTCGGTAGCGTGATGAGAGGCAGGATGGACTTGCCGTAGCCTATGGCCGTCCAGCCGTCCAGCGTGGCGATTATGTCGCCCGCGTCCATCACCTTGGCACCGATGTTCTTGGGCCGCTTCTCCTCCCCGGCGCACAGCAGGTCGAAGAACGGCTCGACGATGGACTGGTTTATCTTGAGCATATTGGCGCGCACGGAAGCGTCCTTGCGCACGAAACGCTGGTTGTCCACCAGTATGACGGCGTCCGCCACGGCGCTGGTCGATTTCAGGCAGACAGCCGTGTTGAAGACGGCGCTTTCCTCGCTCGACTCTTCGTGCTCGAAGGGCAGCACCAGCAGGGCGTAGACCGGCTTGTCCGAGATGTGCTCTTTCAGCGTGCGGATGAGTACCGGTGCGCCGCCCGACCCCGTGCCACCCGCCATGGCCGCCACGACGAGGTAGGCATCAGCCTCTGAGAGTTTCGCATTGCGCTTGAGGGCTTCCAGCACCTTGCCACCCTCGCCGCACATTATGTCAGCCCCCAGCTGGCCCACCCTGGCGGTACCGTGGCCGTGCGTAGCGCTGGCGCCGACAAGCAGGCGATGGTTGGTATCAGTCTTGACGCTGACGATGCCGGCCAGGTCAGCGGCGTCGGTGTTGACGGCGATGGTCTCCACAATTATATCGATGCCGCGCAGTCCGTGCGAGCGCATCTGCATGCGGACGAACTCGTCGGCGATGCGCCCGCCGCACTGCCCCAGGCCAACGATTGCCAGCTTCATTTTTCCGTCCCGCCTCTAATATAGGTTGAAGGCAGTCTAGCTAATGGAGGAGGCATTGTCAACGGGCTACTTCATCCCATTCTGAGAACGCAAAGCGGGCGAAGAATCTGGTGGGGAAAAGCAGCCTCTTCCAGCACACAACACGACAAACACTCCTGGGTTGATTTTATAAAACCGATAGGATATACTTTCATCCTCTTTTATATTT
>JBEKPN010000089.1:0-5228 GCA_049520695.1 Dehalococcoidales bacterium
GTTCCTCGCGGCGGTAGGCTTCCCAGATGGCCTGGGTGACCTCGGGCAGGCTGAGGGGGGCGATGGCTTCCAGACTGCGGCGGCGCACCTCGATAGGCTCATCATTGTTATGAATGATGGCCAGGAGAGTTTGGGATATGCGTACGCGGTTTTCGGCGGAAATCTTCTGGTGCTCGGCCAGCAGGGCGAATCTACCCAGCGCGGTGGCGGCGGCGCTCCTGACCTCGGAAGCAGGGTCCTGCTGCACCAGCCGAAGCAGTGGGCGGACGAGCGACGGGTCGCAGTTTTCCCATAGACCCTCGACGGCCTCGCGGCGCACGTCATCGTCTATATCGTAAATAGCGCTCCGGTATATGCGGTCAAAGTTAAGCTCAACGTTGTCGTCGGTGAGATCTTCCAGGCGTGAGAGAATCTGACGTTTTCTTTCGGTGTCCATCTGCGCCCAGGCAGCTTCGAACTGTTTTACCTCGTCGGTGCTGAGGTCCGATAGCTCTCCCATCTCGGAGTTGGAGAGCGGTTGGGAGGTATCAGCGATGTGTGCCAGTATCTCCGCAAGCGGCGTCTGTTGGGAGGCGACCTTCGGTTCACCCGTCTTCTGGTTCATCTTCTTCGCGTTCCCAGATGGGCTCGGTAAAATAGTCGATGTATTCTTCCATGGCTTCGGCGGCGATCTGCTTCATGCGTTCGCGAGCTTCGGCTGCCGCCATCCTCAGCTCGGAATAGTCGATTTTGATGCCGAGCAACCCGGCCATCGCCTGGACGATGGCCAGCGCCGCCACGGGGTTGTGCAGCCGGGTGGTGTAGTTCGGCACTTCGCCCAGCAGGCAGGCGCCCTCTATCTTGCGCTCCTTGGCCACGCCAAGAAGTATGCCGTTCATACCGGCTATTTGCAGACTGCCGCCCTGCACCAGACTCTGCTTGGAGAGATCCTTCACTACTGTGGCGCTGGTGCCTACTCCCCAGACCTTTGGTTCTTCGGTGTGATGGATGCGCGTAATGGCGGCGGCGCAGGTGTAGATGCGCTTCACCTTGAAGCGCACGGCAGCATCCACGATAGTGTTCGCCAGGTCGTAGCTCTTGGTATTGGGCTGGGCATCGCCCATGAAAAGGATTAAATCGCTACCTTTAGGGTTTTTCCAGTAATAAAAGCGGCTCTGGGGGAACTGAGGTTCCTCCACCATGTTATTGCGCACCATGACGCCGATGGAGTCGAAGAAGAAAGGCGCGCGCACCTCTGCCAACTCTTTGAACTCCAGTTTGCGAGCGATGTAGCTGGCCACGATAATGGCAACATTGGAAATGCCGGGCCAGGCAGCCAGCATGTTGGGCTCGTTGAGGATGGGACGGGCGCGTATTTTGATAGCGTCTTTTATTTGGTTCACCTTACCCTGGATTATACAATAAGTTGGAATTAATGTCTCTGGCCCTTCAGGCTTTATAACATTTGACCACGTCTTGGTGCAGACTCATGATGCAGCATCTACGACACCATTCTGAAATCATTTGCTCGAGACAGATAACGTCGGACAATATATCGAAGGAGTATAGAGCCTGCCGCCGAGCCATCTGCCGTCGTTACCGACAGCCGCGATATCCTTGAGCAATTCGTATACATTGCCGAAGACCATGGTGTCCTTGACCCGGCCGGCTATCCTGCCGTTTTCAATCTTGTATCCCAGCAGCACGTTGCCGCTGAAATCGCCGCCGAGGATGTTGCCCTGTGTGGCTCCCATAACCTGCTCGATAAATAGTCCTTCCTTGATATCGGCCATCATGGATTCGAGTGATACATCTCCGTTATTGAATACGAAGGCGCCCGGCGCGGGTGACGGAAGCCCCCCGCCACGCCCGCCGTGTCCCGTGCTCCGGGTGTGAGCCAGAGCCGCCGTCTTGAGGTCGTAAAGGAAGTTTTGGGGCGCGCCCGCCTCGATAAGCGGAAGTTTTCGGCTGGGGACGCCTTCGTCGTCGAACGGGCGGTTGCCCGGCTGGAAGGCAACGGTGGCATCGTCATAAAGATAAAGCTTTTGATCGAAGACCTTTCGCCCTATTTTGTCGCCCAGGGGGGAGGCTCCCTCAAGGACGACCTTGCCGTTGAAGGCGGCCATCAGGGGGGCGATGAGGGCGCTAGCCACGCCGTCCGGCGTGAAGATGACCGGCAGTTTGCCTGTAGGTGCTCTGGCCTGGGTTTTGGCCCAGTCCAGTTGGCGTCTTACCGTATTCAAAATAGTGGTCGTATCCAGCAACGGGCGGCAGGAACTCTCGCTTTCGCCCACGAAAAGCATATCCGAGCCGTGTATGACGGTGCCTTCGATGCCGATGGCGAAGGCGCTCTTGTTGTACTTGGCCCCAAGTCCGGAAGAGTTGGCGATACTTATGGAAATCGTGTTGCGGCTGATACCAGCTTCGCACAGGATTTCTGGCGTGTGGGTGGTGAGGGCGAAGACCATTTCTTCGCCCAGATTCACCATTTTCTCTAGGCTGACCTTCTCCACTAATGGATCATAAACCTCTACTAGTGGAAATTCGGCAGGACCGGGCAGCTCGAAAATGGCAGGGGCGCCGAACTGAGATGTCTCGATGGCAGCCTGCACCAAGCTGTTTACATCATCTGGCTTGTTGCTGCTGGCGAAGCCGATGCGACCATCCTTAAAAATGCGCAGGGCGATACTGCGGCTTTCCTTGCTTTGCAGGCTCTTGAGACGGTTGGCCTCGAAAACGACCGGCGTTTCCTCGGAGGTGAGCATGAAGACCTCGGCGGACTGGGCGACCTTTTTGGCTTTAGCCAGGATTATTTGAATGAGGTCCTGCATGTTTATTTGCCTCCCACCAGACACTTCTGGATGCGAATGTGCGGGCTGCCGTTGGAGACGGGGAGGGGAGACTGACCCCCCTTGCCGCAGCCGCCGCCCTGGTTCATGTCGAGGTCATTGCCGATGGCGTCGATATTATGAAGCGTTTCGAAAACGTTGCCGGTGAGGACGACCGGGCGCACAAGCTCGGCCAGTTTGCCGTTCCTTATCATGAATGCCTCGCCGGCGGAAAAGGTGAACATCTCCATGCTGGTAGTGCCGCCGTACCAGTTACGGGCGTAAACGCCCTCTTTTATGTCTGAGATCATTTCGTCGAAAGTAGTTTGGCCTTGTTCTATATACGTATTGGTCATGCGCACGATGGGCGGAAAGCGGTAGCTCACGGCGCGGGCGTTGCCCGTAGGCTTTTCACCCATCCTGGCGGCGGTCTCGCGGGAGTGCAGTCGTCCCACCAGCACGCCTTCTTTTATCAAATAAGTTTTGGTGGCAGGCGTTCCTTCGTCGTCGTACTTAAAGCTCCCGCGCAGATCTGGAACAGCTGCCCCGTCAACTATGTTCAGCTCCGGGCGCCCGAACTTCTTGCCTAATACCATCAGTTCGCGCATGCGCTCATTCTCGTAAACGAAGTCGGCCTCGGAGAGATGCCCGAAAGCCTCGTGCACGAAAACGCCCGCCAGTATGGGGTCGAGCACTACGGTATACTCGCCGCCTTTGGCTTGAGGAGCGGCCAGCAGTCCCAGGGCGCGCTGCGCCATATCCTTCACTTCGTCACCCAGATTTTGCATGGCCGAAAAATCACCGGGGCTGCCCAGGCTCATGTTGGCCTGCTGCACCTGGTTGCCGTCCGAGGCGATGGCGCTCATGCCAAGCGTCACGTCGGAGCGTTCCTGCTGAATAAAACTGCCCTCGGAGTTGAGGAATATGCTCTTTTTATAGCCGTCGCCGTAGCCGATGTTGGAGGTTTTGAGGCCGGGGGTATTCCAGATGAGCGCGTTGTAGCCGTCGAGCAGCTCTTTTTTATGCATCAGCGGGACGTCAACCGGATTCAGCCTGGAAGGTGTCGCCCCTTTATCCACTATTACTGGAATATCCGCCAAATGGCTCTCGCCCTTGCCGGCGATCACTGCTTCCTGCACGGCCAGTTTTATCCTTTTGTCAATGTCATCCAGGCTGTTGAAGCTGACAAAGCCCCAGCCGCCCCTCACCAGCGCGCGTATGTTACCGCCCACGGAGGCGCTCTTGCCGATGGACTCCAGCACCTTGCCTCTATAAGTGATGTAGCTGGAAAAGCTGTCTTCCAGATGGGCTTCGATGTAGTCGGCTTTGTATTCCGTTAGCTTGGACACAAGCTCTTGGGCGACATCTTCTATATGGGGCAAATCATGTCCTCCATTCCAACAGGCTACCTATGAGTTTACGGCGTATGGGTTTTAGCTGTCAATTTGGCTGTACCATTGGTTCTGAACACTTGTGCGTATGTGGTAAAATGGACTAGTTAAAGTAGGGAAAGATGGGGATTAGATTGAACATCAAAGAAATTGAAAGCAAATGGAACAAAGAGAAAGATTATTACCGAAATCAAGAAATTGGCTCAGGTGTTCATTCCTTCATAAAGTCTTTTCTTGAGAGTGATACCCTTTTTTCTCTAAATGAATCACTCCTATCGACTAAAACAGAAATGAGAAAAAACTCCTATATACATGAAAAAAACACAAAAGGGGGGAGAAAGGCTGATTTTGTAATTTATATAGACCAAGACATTATCATTCCTTTGGAAGCCGAATGTTACGGTAATATCCAAGCAGGAGTTCCGCAACTATTTAATTACCAAAAAGATTTTGATAAACATTATGGAATTCTGACTGATGGGTTTACTTGGCGGTTCTATAACAATAATGATTTTCGTTCATTTACACTGGCTCAAATCTTTGAAGCACCGGACATATTCTTGGAATTTTGGGAAGACTATATATTACCTGAGTCTTATTATCTATCGTTTTTTGAACCGCGCGGACAACTATCATTATTAAAGGAAACTGAAATACTATCCGTAGAGGCAAATAGGCAAATATTTTTTGAAGATATAACAAAACTGATAATCCATTTCGGGAACAAATTGCATGTTGAAGGTTATCTCAATGGACTTAATAAAAAGGAGGGGAGGAAGAGAGCAGTCGAGATAACATATGCATATATCATACAGTTCATTTTATATAAAACATTGGTAGACAATGGGTTTGGAGATTTTGCGCGGAAATTTAATGATGTTGTGGAATCCATTCACCTTTGTCTCAAGGTTAAACAATACGGCAAGATATTGGCTATTATCGAAGGAATCTCAAATACAATATCTGAAAACGTATATAGACCATTCAGGGAAGAACAAAACTTCATCAGTCAAACCCTAATGGGGTTAAT
>JBEKPN010000090.1:0-5214 GCA_049520695.1 Dehalococcoidales bacterium
GCCGACATCGTTCTGCCGGCCGGGAGCTTCCCCGAAAACGGTATTGCCACACACGGGACAGATGTAATACGCGCCTTCCTGCATTTTGCCGCCCTTCTCCAACGCCGAAAGTGCCTGGCTGTAAAGCGTGTGGTGGATTTCCTCAACCTTGTTGGCGTGCTTAAAGCTGCGCTCAGCCTTGCTGTCTTGGTCAGCTTCGGCCTGCTTGATAAACGGGGGATACATCTGGCTGAACTCATAGTGCTCGCCGGAGATAGCGGCCTTGAGATTATCTCTGGTTGAGCCGATGCCCGCCAAGGCGTTCAAATGGTTGCGCGCATGCACTGTCTCGGCCTCCGCCGCGGCGCGGAACAGGCGCGCCACCTGCGGCTGCCCTTCGGCATCGGCCTTTTCGGCGAAATAGGTGTACTTGCGGCTGGCCTGGCTCTCGCCGGCAAAAGCGGCCTTCAGATTATCCTGGGTCTTGCTCATTTATTTCCTCCTGTATTTTGATTCTCGTTAGCGCATGGTTTATTTCGCTTTGATTGCCACCACGTGTAATCTCTATCGATTATCAGGTTATTACGCACCTGCGGGTCGCTCAATTTATGGAGGTCAGCAATCAGCATGCGCATGCCCAGTATCAGCGGCACAATAACGGAATAGATGATGACGGCGAGAGTTCCGCCGAAGATCCAGATGAGGATAGGCTGCACAATGAATCCCCCCGTAAGGGACAGGCGGGCGTTGCTCGTTAAAACCATGATGGTCAGCATCACGCAGAAGGTAATTGCGGCTGCCAGAGGCGCCAGCGCCAGGAAAATGCCATAGCCCGTAGCGCCGCCTTTACCACCCTTGAATCCCAGAAAAACCGGCCAGCTATGGCCTGCCACCGAGGCAAGCCCTGCAATGAGAATGACTACTTCATTTACGCCCAGCCATTTTGCCACAAGGATTGCCAGCGCGCCTTTGGCGGCATCGGCCATAAAAACCAGCAGGCCGGGGATGAAACCCACCTCGCGCAGCGTATTCAGGGTCCCAACATTGCCTCCGCCGATGCGGCGTATATCACGGCCCTTTACTAGACGACCAGCGATGTAGACCGAGGGCAAGGAGCCCAGCAGATAGCCGGCCAGAACGGCCAGGAGCGATTTAACCAACATAAGACAATTCTATCACATCGCCACGGAATTCTGGGTCTCAGCCAGATATGTCTCCAGTCCCCGCTCTTTTAGATTTCGCCAAACACGTGCGGCCCCCTCCGCATCGCCAAACAATGCAAACAGAGCCGGCCCGGCACCGGCCAGGTGTACCGGCTCTCCGGCGATGTTCTGTAGTCCATCCCGGTATTTATCCAGTCCGTTAAAGGCCTTGAAAGCCACTTTTTCAAAGACGTTGTAGAGGTCGTCAGGACGGACGCCTTCACCCCGTGTCAGCCGCACCACCAGAGCATCTGTCCTGGCACCTGAAGTGAAATGCTCGGGGTGCAACAGGGAATAAAGAGCGCCCGTCTTGAATGCGAGACTTTCTACATGTGGCAGCAAGAGCACCATCCATGCATGACGCATATCGGGCAAAGGGCTGACGAACTCTCCCCTGCCCTGCGCCAGCGCCGTGCCGCCGCTGAGAAAGAACGGCACGTCCGAGCCGAGCGCAGCGGCTATATTAACCAGCTCGCCCGGCGGTATCCCCAGTTGCCATAGCTGATTTAGCCCCGAAAGCACGGCCGCGGCGTCGCTGGAATCCCCACCCAGCCCGGACGACAGGGGTATGCGCTTGGTAATATTTATCAGCGCTCCGCGCGACGCATTAGTCTGCCGCCTGAGACTATCAACGGCGCGGGAAACGAGGCTCTTTTCAGCCTGCCAAAGAGGACTGTCGCATTCGAATATCAGTTTCTCATTGGTTTTAAAAGATATCCGGTCACTCAGGCTGATAGCCTGCATGACGCTGCGCATTTCGTGGTAGCCGTCAGGGCGCTTTTCTAGTACCTCAAGCGTCAGGTTGATTTTGGCTGGAGCTTTAAGCGTCAACACGGCTTAGCTCCAGCATCAAACACCCCCCAGAGTTTCACCCATTCTGGGATGGTGAGTGTCTCAGCTCGGCGCATCGGGTCTATCCCGGCCGTTTCCAGCAGGTGGCGGACATCCTCTTTGGGCAGTGACAACCCCTGCGAGAGCGAGTTTATAAGCTGTTTGCGGTTGGCGCAAAAACCGGCGCGCACCAGCTCGAAAAAACTATCTGTTCGGGCAGTATCAATGAACGGCCTTGGATGCAGGCGGATTTTGAGGATGGCGGAATCGACTTTGGGCGCCGGGAAAAAACTATGCGCGGATACACTGCTCACTATGCGCGCGTCACCGTAAAGTTGCACGGCCACGCTGAGCAGGCTCATTTCTCCGGGGGCTGCCGTTATGGCTCGGGCGACTTCTTTCTGCACCATGACGACCATCATCCCCGGCCTCACGTCCCCTTCAAGGAAATGGCGCAGCACCGCCGAGGTGATGTAGTAAGGCAGGTTGGCCACCACCTTGTACCCGTGTTCTGCCGGGATAGCGGCCTTTTCGAGCAAAGCTGCCGGAGTGATTTTTAAGACATCTTCGTGAATGACAGTCAGATTGGAGGCCCACGCAAGGGTTTGTTTGAGCAGCGCCGACAGGTTGTCATCCAGCTCGACCGCGATAACGCGCCCGGCGCGTTGCGCCAGTTCGGCGGTAAGCACACCCAGACCGGGGCCGACTTCTATGACCGTATCCTGCGGTGAAAGCTCTGCCGCATCTACTATCTTGCGCAGGACACCTGAATCAATGAGAAAATGCTGCCCTAGGCTTTTTTTAGCGCGGGCATCGAGGTTGTTTAGCAGCCTCCTGGTGGTTTGCGTCAGCGACTCGGCCGGGGTGGGTTCGACTGCCATGCTAAACACCATGCTCGAGGCGGGACGCCAGACGCACAGGCAGGCCGCAGCCCCACATGCGCTCGCGGACTGCCGCCACATCATAAGGCACGCGGTGCAGGCGGAATATTCCGCTGTCGCTGTCAAGCGTGGCATAGCTGGCGCGGGGGTCATTATCGCGCGGCTGCCCTACGCTACCAGGGTTCAGTATGAGAGAGGCTTTGCCCAGCACCTGTCCTATGTTTTCGGACAAGGGCAGCGCGCTTATAGCGGCGCTTTCTTTTTTAAACCCCATGGGGATATGCGTGTGTCCCACCAGGCAGTAAGGCGTGCTAAAACAGGGAAAGTTCTCTCTGGCACTGCTCAGCGAGACCATATACTCCCAGACCGGCTGGCGCGGGCTGCCGTGCACGAGTGTAAACTCATCCTTTTCAACCCTGGGCTGTAATCGGCTGAGAAACAGGGCATCCTCGGTGCTTATCTGGCGCATGGTCCAGCGAATGGCCTGGGCCGCATCGGGGTCAAAGCTGGCCAACCCCGTCTTCTCGATAGCCGCCAGGTCGTGATTACCGCAAACACCCACGCACTTGAACTGTCTCAGGATTTCAAGACAGCGGTGCGGGTCGGGGCCATAACCCACTATATCACCCAGGCACCAGAGTTCATCCACGCCCCCGCGGCGGTCGGCGTCTTCCAGAACAGCCATCAGAGCCGTGGCATTGGAGTGTATGTCGGCCAGAATAGCGCAGCGCATGGCATGAATATCATATCACAGAGCGCCAGCCCACTCCAGCTTTTGTCATTGCGGGTCCTTCGGCGGAAGGACGAAGCAATCTCGTTACCCTCTGCCAGAGAACAGAATATGGAGCACGGGATTGCCGCGTCGCTGCGCTCCTCGCAATGACATTCCCTTTTCTGTCATTGCGAGTGACCCAACACCATGTGTCATTGCGAATGAAGTGAAGCAATCTCGTTACCACGCTGCTTGGAACAGACTCCCATCACCGCCCAGTGACATGGGGTACGAGATTGCCACGGCCGCACGGAGCCTGTACTGAGCCAAGCCGAATGTATGGCCTCGCCATGACGCCAAAGAGACGATGCCCAATCTTTGACCCTCCGAAGCAGGCCGTGATACAATATCCGTCATGGAAATCACATGGCTCGGACACTCGTGTTTCAGGATTCGCGGCAAGCAGGCCACCGTCATCACAGACCCCTTTTCGCCCGGCATGGGCTATTCTCTGGGTAAAGCCAGCGCCAATATCGTAACAGTAAGCCACCAGCACCCGGATCATAATTACAGCATCGGTATCGGCGGCAACCCCCACGTGGTCAATCGCCCGGGTGAATATGAGATCGCCGGCGTGCTCATCATCGGGCTGGCTACTTTTCATGACGCCAGCAAGGGCGCCGACCGGGGTAAAAATACCGTCTTCGTCATGGAGACGGAGGAGCTCTCAATCTGCCACCTAGGCGACCTGGGCCAGCCGCTGACGGACAGCCAGATCGAGGAAATCGGCAAGGTGGATATCCTCATGGTGCCTGTGGGCGGCATCGTAACCATCAACGCCACCACCGCCGCCGCCATGGTGCGCCAGATGGAGCCCAGGATCGTGCTTCCCATGCACTACAAGACGCCTGTTTTCCAGGGGGAACTGGAGCCGGTGGACCATTTCCTGCGCGAGTTCGGCACGCAGCAGGCCACGCCCCAGCCCAAGCTCAACGTCAACAAAAACAACCTGCCGCTGACCACCCAGGTCATCTTGCTGGAATATCAGCCGGGCAAATAAACTCAGGCTTCTCCTACGTACTGTGACAGGGACGGCTATCAGCTATCAGCTTTCGGCTTTCAGCTGACCGCTGTATGCCAACTCCTGTAAGATTCTTCGTCGCTGCGTTCCTCACAATGACATCCCCTTTTCTGTCATTACGAACACATTCGTCCTTCAGTCGAAGGACTCAGTGTAAACTCCGTGAAGCAATCTCGTTCCCCGCTGCCAGACAACAGGAGAGGGAGCATGAGATTGCCACAGGCACTCGCGTGCCTTCGCAATGACAAACCAAAGTGTCTTTGCGAGCGACCCTTCGTGAGAGGGGAGCGTGGCAATCTCGTTCCCCCGTTGCTAACGCCAGTCTCCCAACCTCCCCACAAAGAGCACGAGATTGCCGCGGCCAATGCGTGGCCTCGCAATGACAGCGACGAAATACGAATGACAATCGGATAGCTAAAAGAAGGGGGGCTCCCTTGCGGGAGCCCCCCTTTACCTTTGGAACTATCCTATCTTCCGGGCGATAGTGGATTAGACCACTCTGCGGGTGCGGATGATGAGGATGATCAC
>JBEKPN010000091.1:0-5177 GCA_049520695.1 Dehalococcoidales bacterium
GGTGATTATTCTCACTTACTACCCGATGACAGCTCCTACCCTGATATACCAGCGGTTTGAAAGTTATGGGCTGAGTGCTGCGATTCCGGTGGCCGCTATAATGATAATCATTTGCGCAATTATTTTTATTGTCGTCCGCGCTCTCCTGCACCGGAGGCGATACGATGCTTAGTGTCGAAGGGCTGTGTGTAGATTTTAAGCATTTCTCTTTGCGAGATATCAGCCTCAATGTGGGAACGGGAGAATATTTTGTATTGGTTGGACCCACGGGCTCCGGGAAAACAGTGCTTTTGGAAACTGTTGCAGGTCTGAATACTATTAAAAAAGGCAAAATCTATTTTTCCGGGAAGGATATCACCAGTCTTGAGCCAGAAAAACGTCACATCAGCATGGTCTATCAGGACTCTGCGCTTTTCCCACACCTTTCCGTGGCTGAAAACATTACCTTTGGTCTCAGGATAAAGCGCGAGAAGAATATCAGGATAAACGATAGGTTGGCAGCAGTAGCATCAATGCTAAAAGTCAAACACCTGCTTAGTCGCCGGCCTGCTAAACTGAGCGGAGGAGAGAAACAGAAGGTTGCCCTTGCACGCTCACTCATTTTAGACCCGGAACTTTTATTACTAGACGAACCACTAAGCGCACTGGACCCTGAATCCAGGGAAAACCTGCAGCGAGAACTAAGACGTATCAACCAAGAACTCGGGGTTACTATAATACATGTCACCCATGACTGTGACGAAGTACAATCACTAGCAAACAGAGCCGGGGTGATGGGAGAGGGGCGTATACACCAGATAGGCACTCCGGAACAGATCCTCCGCAAACCCATTTCGGAATTTGTGGCTAAGTTCACTATGATGCGAAATATTTTCCCTGGAACTCTAAAGGGAAATATATTTTATAGCGGAACCACAGCGATAATCGGTGCAGAAAATAAAGAGGGCGCTGAACATGCTTGCATCAGACCAGAAGACGTTATGATTTCCAGTGAACCCGTCCTATCAGCGACTAATTCGTTTGCTGGATTGATAACTGACATTGAAAATAAGGGAACATTCGTTTACATCTTTGTGGATATTCCACCTGTAATTTGTTGTCAGGTACCAAGACATAACTACTACCAAATGCGACTTTGTAAAGGTAAAAACGTATATGTCAGCTTTAGACCTGACGAAGTTCACGTGTTTTAACATTCCTTAATTGAGATGCGAGATCAATCATCAGGCTTTGGGCGTAAAACGGGACGGACCTTTTTTATGGCACTGAGGCTACGGCTGAACAAACATCATGACGGATGTGTGAGGGTGATACCATACCACTAGGAAACCTTAGATTTATTTTCCAGCCGTTTTGCACCCCTCCAAACTCTCTCTAAACTGCTTCACAATTGTTTTATCCCTCGTGAGCGCCTTGCCTATGCCGTAGTCTTTGCTCAATCTCAGCGGCACGCAGCAGCAGCGACAGCAGTTGCATAAGGCGTAAAAATCCTGTCTGCATTTGATGATGGTATGCAACAGCCCTTTCTCGTGGCAGTCTTTGATGATGTCTTTGGCTTCCTGCTTGCTTACCTCGCGGAATTCTTTCCCGTAGTCGGCGGCAAACTCGTGGTTGAGGGCTATCATCAGCTCCACGTTCACGGGGTTGTCGCAGTTCTTGAAGGTCTCGCGGCAGGTGCAGGGACCCAGCGCCAGTCCGCCCGCGGCGTCCACGATGGTATAAGCCTCGTTCAGATTCAGCGCATACGCCGAAGTCATGTTGACGCCCCACAGGTTGGCCACGCGCCGCACCAGCCCGCCGATAATGGGCAGGCGCGTCCATTTGGCAAAGAATATGTATGCCCTGAGCACGAAAGGGCGGTTGCGGTTGTAGAGCTTCAGCGTGTGGTGCATGTTACAGGTTATTATACGACAACATTGTATTCGTGTCATTGCGAGCGAGTGCAACGAGCGTGGCAATCTCGTTCTTTTCTCCTTTCCCGCCTTTTCCACCAGGGGGAACAAAAGGGGACGAGATTGATTCGTCGTCCGCCTCAGGCGGACTCCTCGCAATGACATAAAGAAAGGAGTGTTCTCCGAGAGGGGAACACTCCTAATATTGACTAACTTGACTATGCTAGAAAACCGTGGGGATGTCTTTTCCCACGTTGTCGATGTTTTGCAGCTTGGCCTTGACCTCTTCCATCCGCAGCTTCATGATGGGCACCAGCGCGGTGGACTTGTTGTAGTAGTTTCGCACTATTTCCACGTCGCTCAGGTCCGATACGACGAGGGTGATGTCGAGCGTCTTGCCTATGGGATAGTCACCGTTCCTGATGACGGCGTTGGGGGCCAGGTCCTTGAGCCAATCGCCCAGGTCCTTCACCAGGTCCATGTTAATCTCTTTCACCGGAGCGGAAATGAGGTACATGGCGCGCCCGGCATCCCTGGGGGAGACCTTGGTGGAAAGCTCGGCAATGGCGGCGTCCATGGCCTGGATGCCTTTGTGCGTCTCGGTGCTCTTGTCTCTGAAGTGGGTGCTGCCCGTCTTGAAGCCGCCCGGCTTGGTTGAGCCGTGTCCGATGGCCGTCCAGCCCTTGAGGGTCTGGATAATATCACCGGCGTCCAGAGTTTTGCCGCCCACACGGCCTGCTTTCTTTTCTTCGCCGGCGCACAGCAGGTCGTAGAAGGGCTCGACCATGAAGGAGTTAATAAGGTCGAGGTTGTATTGCAGTGAATAGCCTTTCTTGACGTACCTCTGGTTGTCCACTAGGATGACGGCATCCGCCACCGAGTACACACTCTTGAGACAAACGGCGGAATTATAGATGGTGCGTTCCTCGTTCTCCTGCTCGTGCTCGAAAGGCAGGACGGCCATGGCGTAGACCGGTTTCTCCGAATAGCGCTCTTTAACATGTTGCGTAATGATGGGTAGAGAACCCGAGCCCGTCCCACCTCCAGTGCTGGCTACCAGCAGAAAGGCGTCGGCCTCGTAGAAATGCTTGGTGGCGCGCAGCGCGTCCACTACCTTATCCGCGTCTTCACGGGCGACTTCAGCGCCCATCTCGTTGATTTTACCCACGCCGTGCCCGCCGGTCTTACGACCGCCGATGAGGATGCGGTGCTGGTAATCGCTCTTGATGGTGCGCAGGCCGGAGAGGTCGGCGGCATCTGTGTTAACCGCGAAAACGCCCGGGCAGATCTCGGCTCCGCGCTGGCTGATAGCCATCTTGTTCAGGCGCGCGAACTCATCCGCGATGCGGCAGCCGCACTGTCCCAGGCCGATAACTACTAACTTCATCTTCTACCTCCACGCGAATATGACAAACTGGCTAATTCTAGCTTTTGGGGAAGAGGGGTGTCAAACGAGAATGAAAAGTACTGTCTGATTGTCATTCTGGCTCATCCTTGATACATAGAACTAATCTGTGACCTTTTCCTGAATCTACGCTAGAGTAACCCCAGTGATACAAGGGCAATTGCGAAGATTATGCCGCTCGCTATCGCCGTGGTCATTTTTGTCAATAAGAGAATTGCCAGAACGACGCAAATAGTAACGAAAATAATCCCAGCCTGCCTGACGTCTACTATACCCCTTTCTGCGCCACGTATGCGGTCAGGTCGCCCAAGCGGCAGCAGTAACCCCACTCGTTGTCGTACCAGGCCAGCAGCTTGACCATGTTGCCTCCGATGACCATGGTGGAGAGCGCGTCGAAGCTGGAGCTGTACGTGCTTCCCTTGAAATCGCTGGATACCAGTTCCTCGGTGCAGTATTCCAGTATGCCGCGCATGGGTCCCTCGGCGGCGGCTTTGAAAGCTTGGTTCACCTCTTCGGTGGTGACGTTTTGTCCCACCTCGGCCACCAGGTCCACCAGCGAAACGGTGGCGGTGGGCACGCGGAAGGCGATGCCGTGCATTTTGCCCTCCAGTTCCGGCAGCACGCGCCCGATGGCATAGGCCGCGCCGGTGGAGGTGGGCACGATGTTCTCGCAGGCAGAACGCGCGCGCCTCAAGTCCTTATGTGCCGTATCCTGCAGTTTCTGGTCGTTGGTGTAGGCGTGAATGGTGCTCATCATGGCCTTCTGGATGCGGAAATTGTCGTTTAAGACCTTGGCTACCGGCGCCAGGCCGTTGGTGGTACATGAGGCGTTGGAAATGATGTGATGCTTTTTGGGGTCGTATTTGTCCTGATTGACGCCCAGCACGATGGTGATATCCTCTTTCTTGGCGGGCGCGGATATGATGACTTTTCTGGCGCCGGCCTGGATATGAGCCGCGGCTTTAACTGCGTCGGTAAAGAGCCCGGTGGACTCGATGACGATATCCACGCCCATATCGCGCCAGGGTATGGCGGCGGGGTCTTTCTCGGCGAACACCCTTATCTGCGCGCCGTCGATACTGATGATGTTCTCGCCCGAAGCCACGCTGCCGCTGTAGCGCCCGTAGGTGGTATCCCACTTGAAAAGATGGGCGTTGGTCTTGGTATCGACCAGGTCGTTGATAGCCACCACTTCCACCTCGCCAGCGTGGAACTGTTTAAGCGTCCTGAGAGTCAGGCGCCCGATGCGTCCGAAGCCGTTGATACCGATTCTGGTTGCCATATTCTCGCCTCCTGAATTTTTATTTGGTGGGGCAGGACATGCCGCCCCGTGACGACTTTCTCTGTTTTATCTGACCGAGCATGTCTATGAAGGCCTCCAGCCTGGTTTTGAGGTGCTGGGTGAGAGTGAAATCCGTGTTGCCCTCGATGGTGAGGATAGGCAATGGTAGGCTGTTCCTGAAAACGATGTCTCCGATGGCGCGGTGGCAGAAAGCCTGCACGTAATGGATGATGCCATCAATGTGCCGCTTCTCAGTCTCGCTTTTGATGTCAAGGATGCGCCCCTCTATCCCGTACGGATATGTATAATTGGTGTACTGTTCCGCCAGCGACTTTCCGGGCTCGGGCATGGCAAACTGGCGCTGGATCTCATTATATACCACCCGCGCCCCGTTTTGCTCCAGAAAGGGATACAAATCTTTGCCGTATACCGAGGGCACTCCCACAAAGGCCAGCCGTAGTTCATCGGCGGGATAAGGAGGACGTGAGCCAGCCTCGTCGTTGAGTTTCTGGACGTCGGCGCAGTATTTGGTGGTATCCCTGTTGAAATCGGAGCTGGAGACCAACCAGTAGTGGTTTTCTATGCCGCTGACCTTATT
>JBEKPN010000092.1:0-7866 GCA_049520695.1 Dehalococcoidales bacterium
CGATGAGCTTGAGCTCATGCAGGCACTCGAAGTAGGCCACCTCGGGCTGATAACCGGCCTCTACCAGCGTCTCAAACCCGGCCTTGATGAGCGAGGTAGCGCCGCCACAGAGAACGGCCTGCTCGCCGAAGAGGTCGGTCTCGGTCTCCTCCGCGAAGGTGGTCTCCAGGATGCCGGCGCGGCTGGAGCCGATGCCCTTGGCGTAAGCCAAGGCGATCTCCAGGGCTTTGCCGGAGGCATTCTGCTGCACGGCCACCAATGAAGGAGCGCCGTTGCCCTGCACATAGACCTCGCGCAGCATCTGGCCCGGGCACTTGGGGGCTATCATGGTGACGTCCACATCCGCCGGGGGCACGATCTGACCATAATGGATGTTGAAGCCGTGGGCAAACTGCAGCACCTTGCCGGCACTGAGTCCGCCGATGATCTCATCTTTGTATATCTTGGCCTGGTAGGTATCCGGTGCCAGCATGACTATGATGTCGGCCTTCTTGGCCAGTTCCGCTGCCGAAGATACGGCGAAGCCGTCGGTCTCGGCCCTCTTCCATGCGGGCGAGCCTTTGGCTTCCGCCACGATAACCTTAAGCCCGCTGTCGCGCAGATTCTGGGCCTGGGCATGCCCCTGGCTGCCATAACCGACAATGCCGATTACTTTGCTTTTAATGACAGACAGGTCGCAATCTTTGTCGTAATAAATAGTCGCCATGTTACACCTTCCTCATCTTATTATTCTTTATTAAGATTCTTCTTCGGTTGAGGCCTGTGGCATGCCCCCGCGCGTCATGCCGATGACACCGGTGCGGCTGATCTCCTTGATGCCAAACCCTTTTAGGAGATTATACAACGAAGTCACTTTAGCTTCATCCCCGGTGACCTCCACCGTCAGAGAATCAATCGCCACATCCACTATCTTGGCACGGAAAATGTCCACTATCTGCATGATCTCACTGCGCGTGCCCGGGTTGCTCTTTACCTTGATAAGCGCCAGTTCCCGCATGATGGTGCTCCCGCCGGTGATGTCCGTAATCTTTATTACGTCGATGACCTTGTCCAGTTGCTTACGCACTTGTTCTATCAGTGTGGTAGCACCATCCACTACTATGGTCATACGCGAAACGTCGGGGACCTCGCTGGCCCCTACGGCAATGCTTTCGATATTAAAGCCCCGGCGGCGGAACAGGCTGGCCACGCGGTTGAGGACGCCGGGCTTGTCGGACACCAGCGCCGTTATAATATGCTGCGACGAGACCATGCCGGTACCTCCTTTTTGGGTTCCTCGATGAACTCATGTAGCGACGCCCCGGGTGGAACAAAAGGATAGACGTTCTCTTCGGGCTCGACCTCGAAGTTTATGATGTACGGGCCGGGCGTGGCCATGGCCCTCTGCACGGCAGGTACGACCTCTTCCCGAGTCTTGACGTTCTGCGCCGGTATGCCATAGGCCTCCGCCAGCTTGACGAAGTCGGGGCAATGCAGCGGTGTAGCTATATAGCGTTTCTCGTAAAAGAGCTGCTGCCACTGGCGCACCATGCCCAGATAGTTGTTGTTGAGGATGGCGACCTTGATAGCGATTCTCTCGCGGGAAACGGTGGCCAACTCCTGGATGGTCATCTGAATGCTGCCGTCGCCAGCGATGCACCACACCGTTTCGTCGGGTTTGCCAACCTTGGCACCCATCGAGGCCGGCAGCTCGAAACCCATCGTGCCCAGACCACCGGAGGAGATAAAGCTGTTGGGCTTGTCGTAGAAAAAGTGCTGCCCGGCGAACATTTGGTGCTGTCCCACGCCGGTTACCACCAGCGCGTCGCCCTTGGTCACCTCCCAGATTTTGCGTACGACATACTGCGGCAGCAGGCTATCCGTATCGCGTATGGCGAGCGACGGGTGCTCCTTGCGCCAGACATCCAGCTGGTGCAGCCACTCCATGTGTTCTAAAGGCAACAGCATCTTGTTGAGTGCCTTCAACACGGTCCTGGCATCGCCCACGATAGGCACATCCACGCGCACATTCTTGCCGATTTCTGCCGGATCGATATCGATGTGCACGATCTTGGCATGAGGGGCAAACCCACTCACCTTGGCGGTGGCGCGGTCGTCGAAACGCATGCCGATGGCAATAAGAAGATCGCAATCCGTCACGGCCATGTTAGCGTAGGCCATGCCGTGCATGCCCAGCCATCCATACGAGAGAACGTGCGATTCCGGAAAGGAACTGATACCCAACAAGGTGGTGATAACAGGTATCTGGGCCGTTTCCGCCAGTGTCTTAAGCTCATCATACGCCCCGGAGATAATCACACCGCGCCCCGCGATGATAACTGGTTTTTTGGCTGTAGCGAGCAGCTTGGCGGCCTTGTCTATCTGCGAGGGATGCCCGGTGAGCGTGGGTTTGTATCCCGGCAGGTCTATTTTTGACGGATAGCTGAACTCGGTCAGTTCAACCTGCACGTCCTTGGGTATGTCTATCAGCACGGGGCCGGGTCTGCCGGTGCGCGCCAGATAGAAGGCCTCCTTCATGGTTCTGGCCATGTCGGCAACGCTGGTCACCATGTAGTTATGCTTGGTGATGGGCAGGGTGATACCCGTTATGTCTACTTCCTGGAAGGCATCTTTGCCGATGAAAGGCCGTCCCACCTGTCCCGTGATGGCTACGATGGGCGTGGAGTCAAGGTAGGCATCGGCGATGCCGGTAACCAGGTTGGTGGCGCCGGGTCCTGAGGTGGCGAAACATACTCCCACCTTGCCAGTGGCGCGAGCATAGCCCTCGGCGGCGTGCGCCGCCCCTTGTTCATGGCCTGTCAAAATATGGCGGAGTTGAGGATACTGGGTCAAGGTATCATAGAGTGGCAGAATGGAACCTCCCAGAATACCGAAAATGACGTCGACGCCTTCTTTGAGCAGGCTCTCGCAAACTATTTATTTCCTTATCGGATAGGTTCACATTCAACTTGCAGTTTGGAATATCTATATCGATAATATCGCCTTCGTGGATGGCGGCGATAGGGCCGCGCAATGCCGCTTCTGGTGCCACATGCCCAATGGAAGCGCCACGGCTGGCGCCCGAAAAGCGCCCGTCGGTAATGAGGGCAACCGCTTTGTCCATGCCCATGCCCGCCAGCAGCGAAGTGGGAGTCAGCATCTCGCGCATGCCCGGCCCGCCCTTGGGCCCTTCGTAACGTATGACCACCACATCGCCGGACTTAATGGAGCCCGCCATTATAGCTTTAGTGGCTTCATCCTCTGATTCGAAAACACGGGCTGGCCCTTTGTGCACCATCATCTCCGGAGCCACGGCGGAACGCTTGACTACCGCTCCCTCAGGGGCTATGTTGCCAAAGAGGACAGCCAGACCGCCCTTGGCGGAATAGGCCGTCTTCTCCGAGCGGATGACGTCGCTATCCTCCACTTCGGCATGAGTGATGATATCCAGCACCGTTCTGCCGGTAACCGTCTTAGTTTCGAGGTTGAGATGCGCTTTCAGCTCTTTCATGACCGCTGGTATACCTCCGGCGCGGTCTAAATCTTCTATGTGGTAATTACCTGCCGGCCTCAAGCTGGTCAGGCAGGGCGTTTTCTCACTGATAGCGTTAATGCGCGCCAGCGAAAACTCGACGCCAGCCTCATGCGCTATGGCCATCAGGTGCAGCACGGAGTTGGTGCTGCCCCCCAGCGCCATGTCCACGATGAAGGCATTCTCCAGCGATTTTTCATTTATGATGTCTTTCGGCCTGACGCCAGCAGCCAGCAGTTTCACCACCTGTTCGCCGGCCTGCCAGGCCAGCTTCCAGCGACGCTCATCCACGGCGGGGATGGTGCCGTTGCCGGGCAGGGCCATACCCATGGCTTCGGTAAGGCAATTCATAGTGTTGGCAGTGAACATGCCAGCGCAGCTGCCGCATCCGGGGCAGGCGGCGTCCACTAGGCACTCCAGTTCAGGCTCGCTCATTTCTTTGTTGAGCACCTTTCCTACGCCCTCAAAGACCGAGTTGAGATCGACTTTCTTGATGCCGTCTTTGGTTTCCATGCGCCCGGCAAGCATGGGACCGCCCGAGACGAATACGGAAGGCACATTGAGCCTGGCGGCTGCCATCAGCATGCCGGGAATAACCTTGTCGCAGTTGGGGATGAAGACCAGCCCGTCGAAGGCGTGCGCCTGGGCCATGACTTCCACGGTGTCGGCTATCAGCTCGCGCGAGGGCAGGCTGTACTTCATGCCGGCGTGGTTCATGGCGATGCCGTCGCAAATAGCGATGGTGTTGAACTCGAAGGGTACGCCTCCCGCATGTCTGATGCCTTCTTTAACGGCCTGGGCCAGCTCGCGCAGGTGAATGTGGCCGGGCACGATTTCCGTAAAGCTGTTGACCACGCCGATGAAGGGGCGCTGCATCTCTTCGGGTTTGACACCCACGGCGCGCAGCAGCGAGCGGTGCGGCGCTCTCTCAATACCTTTTTTAATGACTTCGCTTTTCATCGTCGTCTCCGAAAATTAAAAAATCCACCCCTCTAGGGCGGATATTTCCAAAAACCCACCGAAAGAGACCTCTAAAATATCACAGCCACGATTGGAGTGTCAAGAAATGTAAAGATTTGGTAGTGGGTCAATTTGAAATAATATATCACTAAAAAATAAACGGTAGTGGGTCAATTTGAGGCAGCGGGAAAAAGAGGTTAGGGGGTGGTAGGCGGTATGACCGAGGTCCTAGTAACAGGTACAATAGGAGGTAGCAAATGTAACCTCTCACCTAATGGTTGATATTGTAATTCAAGACTCCAATCTGTGATTTGGTTCAATCTCCGTGCTCCTCCTGGCAAAAGTTGCCCCCCACGAGTCAAAAATGCGACATTAACAACCTGCTTCCCACAATCTTTGATAACCTCAACCGCTGGAACGTAGTCTTGGTCGCCAGAAACAATGATGGCGACGTCGTAGATGTCCCGTAATGTAATCATATCCGATGCTAATTTCACATCAACGGCTTTTTCGCGCCCAAGTTGGCTTATGAATAAATCATATTTCATAGCTCCAGCTCTGCGAAATTCTATAGCCTTATGCCTTCGAGCTATCCCGTCTTGTACTGCAATCCAACCATCGAACCTTTTATTCATGACTCCCTCACGAGCCTGTATATCTTTAGCCAAATCCCCCATACGAGTCGAAAGTCTAGGTTCTACTAGGGTGGCTAATTCTTTTCCGTAAGGTGAATATAAAGATAAAACTTTCTGCAATTTAACGGAATCTTTCACTGGTAGGTGAGATGGATAAAAATCAAGGCATTCACTTACGTACCAATATGTTCTTAATCGCTCCCCATCATCAATAGCTTGTGATACTATCCATTCAAAAAGCTTAGTCCAGTCTGCGGATTTTGGTAAATAGTCTGACTGATAAAAAATAGGGGGAGTAAATAAATCAACTATTGAGTGCCGGAAATTCTCGCCATCAACAAAAATGCAAACTTTCATTATACCCCCTTAAAAATGGATTGGCGGCGAACACGCAGTCCACCGCCAAAATAGACTCTCTGCTCAGGACGCACCTAAGCTTGACAAGAGTTTACCTTTATAAAAAGTATTTGTCAAGAGTTTTTTATGTTAAATTTATGCATATTTTTTTAAATATTTAGTACTATAAAAGCTATTGGCTACGTCATATGACGTTAATCTACTACGTCATTGAGCCTGAATAACGTAAATCCCTGTACGTCATTTGGCTATCAGGGAGACAATATCCGCAATCGTCCAAATATGATTCGTAATTCCAGCCGCCATAGCAGGTGTTCTTGGATAGGGATTAACCAGTAGACAGACTTATCCGCTCTCCATGTTTTCTATTTTATCGAGCCGCTGCTGATGACGGCCGCCCTCGTAGCCCGTAGTTAAAAAGACGCGCACGATTTCAGGCACTTGGGTCGTTCTCTCTACGCCCAGGCACAGAACATTGGCATCGTTGTGCAAACGGGCACGTTCCGCCATGAAAGCGTCGCAGCACAAAGCGGCACGGATGCCCTTTATTTTGTTGGCGGCAATGCTCATGCCGATGCCGGTGCCGCAGATTAGAATGCCGCGCTCGAACCTCCCGCCGGCGATCTGCTTGCCTACAGCCTGCGCAATATCCGGGTAATCCACGCTCTGGGTATCATACGCCCCACAGTCCTGCACCTCGTGCCCCATATCAGCCACAAGGCGGATAACCTCGTCCTTGAGTTTTAATCCCCTGTGGTCGCTGCCGACAGCTACTTTCATATCTATCTCAATAGATGCGGCAGAATTTTTCTATCTGCGCCCGTGCAACAGCCCCCTGCCGCAGAATCCGGGGTTTATCCTCGCTCATATCAAGTATGGTGGATTCGATGCCGCCCGGCGTCTTGCCTGCGTCGATGATGAGCTCGACTTTATCACCTATCTGAGACTCGACATCTTGCGCCGTGGTGGGGCTGGGCCTGCCGTGGATGTTGGCGCTGGTGCCCACCAGCGGAACGCCCACACCTTTTACAATCTCGATAGCCAGCGGGTGGGCGGCAATCCTCACGGCCACAGTCGGACTGCCGGCAGTGACGATGTCCGGCACGAACGGTTTTTTCTTGAACACGAGCGTCAAAGCCCCAGGCCAAAACTCCTGCATCAGCCTTCTGGCGATATCGGAAACGTCCAGCGCCACCAAAACAACGTCATCAGATTCTGCCAGTAAGATCGGTAGAGCCAATGTGAGGGGCCGCTGTTTAATCTCAAAGACCTTCGCGACGCAGGCGACATCGCTGATGGGCGCTCCGAGGGCATAAACGGTGTCAGTGGGGAAGGATACGGGATGTCCACTTTTGAGCAGACTTATGCCCCGTAGTATGGTTTCTGAAGTGGCTTTTCGCAGAGAAGACACGCGTAATTTATCTCCGGGATTACTTGACCGTCAGTATAGCATAATGCTAATCTACAGCGTAAAAATATGACTGAAGAAAATACCCTCAAACCGACCGAGCCAACCCCCCGCATACGCACCAGCGGAGACCTGGAGGTATCGGCCTACCTGGAAATCGCCAAGGAAAAGGGCGGCCAGCAGCCGGTCACGGCGGAAAAGGCTGTATCGGGCGCGGAGCGCGAAGCCATCATCGTCATCGATTTCGGCTCCCAGTACAGTTTACTCATCGCCCGCCGCGTGCGCGAACTGCACGTGTACTGCGAGCTGGTGGCCCACGACACGCCCTGGGAGAAGATCGCCGCGCTCAACCCCAAGGGCTTCATACTATCCGGCGGGCCCGCCAGCGTCTATGAGCCCAATGCTCCCATGGCCCCCTCCTATATATATGAAAAACACCTGCCCGTCCTGGGCATCTGCTACGGCATGCAGGTGCTCGCCAAGCAGCTGGGAGGCAGGGTGGCCGCAGGTCTTAAAAAGGAATACGGACACGCCGTCTTGCACATAGGCGATACGCATTCCCCGCTGTTCGCCGAGCTGCCCGAATCGTCCCCCGTGTGGATGAGCCACGGCGACCGCATCGAGGAGCTGCCGCCCGGCTTCAAGCCGCTGGCCTACACCGAAAACTCACCAGTTGCCGTCATGGGCAGCGAGGATAAGATATTCGGTTTACAATGCCATCCTGAGGTGGCGCATAGCCTCTACGGTGCTACCATTTTGAAGAACTTTGTGTACAAGATATGCCATTGCCAGGGCAACTGGACGATGGGTAACTTCATCACCGACAGCATGGTACGCATCAACGAGCAGGTGGGCAACTGCAAGGTCATCAGCGCCATCTCCGGCGGTGTGGACTCTTCCGTGGTGGCCACACTCATCCACCATGCCATCGGTGACCGCCTCACCTGCATATTCGTCAACAACGGCCTTTTGCGCCGCCAGGAGGCCGACCGCAC
>JBEKPN010000093.1:0-6050 GCA_049520695.1 Dehalococcoidales bacterium
GCTGATATTTCAAATGCCCGGAGGAGGTTGTTAATGGAAACTTTTGGAAGCGTACAATTAAAGTTGAATAAAAGTGTTAAAAAGGGAGACAAGGAAAACCTGCTTTCACTTTTTGATGCGGATGATAGGTTTAAACCTATAGAAGTACTTACCGATGCTGAAGAGGAAACTAGTGTTAAAGTGATTTTAGAAAGGCTGGGTGAAATTAACTTAAAACTCGGTGCGGACATGGAAAAGGGGCGACCGTTTTAAACCGCTCGGCATGGGCTGCGAAAAAAAGCTGGGCGAGTTCATGGTCAATGCCAGAATTCCGCGACTCTGGCGGCACAATATTCCGGTGGTAGTGTCATTGTCGGGTATTGTATGGTTGGTGGGGTATCGCCTGGACGAGCGGGTCAGGGTGACCCTTAAAACCAAAAGAATGTTACGGCTGGAGTTTAAGCGTGTCTAGCCCTATTCTGATATCCACACCGAGCCGCTGTGGCATTGAGGGTTGCGGCATTTAAGCTGGCGTTCTCCCTTGCATACCGGGCAGGTCTCGTTGTTGCCCCAGAGCGGAGTTGCCGAGTTCACCCGTTTCGGCTGCCCCGACATGCGACCGGTCCCCTTGCAGTTGTCGCAGGGAATGGACATCGTGCCGCCGCACATGGGGCATTTTTCCCAGTGGCCGTTACGGAATTTACCCATCCCTTCCATTTTGCGGCGCTGGTATTCATTCACAACTTCATCGAAGCTTTTTTCCTGCATCAATATCCCCTCGAGTTTTATTTCACTTATTGTATAGTTTCCAACGGACAGATGACAAGGTTTGTCCAGCCTCACATTAGGCGATTGAGTCTTAAATTAGGTGTCACCCCCGGTAACCTCCCTCTCTTGGCGATGGGCTTTCCAGCCACCTCATGCAGGTCGGCGGTGAAATCGATAGGCGGCGCAGCAGTGATATAACTGCCGATACCGAAGCCGCTCACCGGGGCCTTCTGCTCAACGAAAAGCTTAATCTTGGCGACGTCGAATCCGCCGCTCACGAAAATACCCACGTGGCTGAAACCGGCCAGATCGAGTTTGGCTCTCAGCTCTTTCACCAGTTCCACAGTAACGCCGCCCCGCTCCCGGGGAGTGTCCAGCCTTACCGCGCTCAGCTTCTTTCCCAGAGCCTGCGCCACGCGCAGGCTTTCCTCAACCTGAAGGCTGGATACCGGCAAGTTTAGCCCCCAGGATGGTGGAACACCCTTGACAACCACCTATGACAGCCGCGTAGTCCAAAATGGCAGCTACCGATGGGTGAACATGACGCGCGCCGAAACTGACAACTGGAATCCCGGCGGCGGCCTGAACGCACTCACGCGCCGCGGTGGCCCAGCCGCTGGCTTGCGACAGCATGCCACAGATGGCTGTTTCATAAAGGCCGTAACTCTGGTAAGGGGCGGCTATGCGTAGCACCACTTCTTTGCGGCTCATGGGTGCTCCCTCTTCGAGCGCCCAGATGCCGCTTTCACTCACCGGCAACACCTTTTGCAGCAGGGCTTTGACCTCTTCTATGCCGCAGAGGACGCCGTCGCGGCAGGGGAAGACCTCCATGACGGCCTGCGGGTTGAGCTTTTCATGGCGCAGGATGTCAAGAGTGCGCTGGAAATACACGTCGGCAGTCTCGCCGGAAAGCACCTCTTTCGATGGTTCGAACTTAGCCACTATTTTTCTCCTTTACGTGTGTCAGCCTGGCACCGAGGACCTTTTCCATGTGGGCCAGCGCCCATTTGTGCACCTCGTTGTCAAAAGAAGCGACGCAGTCCACCGGCACCTCTACCTCATAATCGCGAGCGCGGGCGTCGGCCACAGTGTGCATGACGCAGATGTCGGTACATACCCCGCAGACGATTATCTTCTGAGGACCCAGCTTCTGGAGTTCCTTTTCCAGGTCAGTGTTGAAGAAGCTGCTGTAGCGTTGTTTGGGAATTACTTTATCCGCGTATTTTTTCAACTCCGGGACAACTTCACACTCAGCAGTACCAACAACACAGTGCGGTGGGAACATCTTGAATTCAAGGTCGTCCGGGGCATGACTGTCGGCGATGAAGAAGATTCTGGTCCCCTTTTTACTTTCTTCTTCAAGCAGCCTCTGGACATTGGCAATAATTTTACGAGCATCCGCACCGCAATACAGGGGGTGTCCTTCTTCCAGAAAGCCGCGCAACATGTCTTCGACAATTACCACATTATTCATGCTTTTCCTTTCGTAATCAGCGAATTTAACTTCTCAGCCAGATTGAACGGGTCGCTGGAAACAGAACTGGCGGCAAAAAGCTCGAGCGAGCCGATATCGGACGAGCGATAGTTCAGGCTGCCCCGGTCCACCAGCCATGCTGTGACGGGAAAGCCTTGCCAGCTTTCCCTTGTCCTGTCAAGGGGTGGGGTGGCAATGGCAAGGTTGAAAGATGTCACCCCCAGACGGTCGCGGTAGAGCGACAGAACGTCGTAAACACTTGTTTTGAACGAAGTATCCAATCTGTGCGCCATCAAAATGACCTCATTGTTCTTTACGGGCGTGAGACAGGCTATTACACGGACGCCGTCTTTGTCAAAGGCCAGGCCGAGGGCGCTGTGCACATTGAATAGATCGTTGAAATAATTCGTTCCGTATCTACGGCAGTACGCTTGCGCTGCCTTGCGCAAAGCTTCGATGCGAGAATAGGCACGTCCCCGGTTGAGCATCATCTGGGCGTGTCCGTGGTTGATGGAAGCCCCAGAACGCCACAGGCAGTTCCAGCAAAAGAAAAAGTACCTGTTCAAGGGATGGCCGGAGTGGGCTTTCTGCGCCCAGCGCCAGGCGGTATCGATATAGTCAACGACCTCTTCATGGCCCCACCTGAGCGGATGAGGGTTTTTGAAAATGACCAGTCCGTGCAGCTCATCGCACCTGGCGATGTTACTGGCCGTTATGCAGTATCGCCCTTCTATCCGCCCGAAAGTATCTTCAGGGGTGTTATTCAACGGGTCGGCGAAACTGTCAGCACGCATGTCCAGACTGTCAAGGCTGATGTTTGTCTTTTCCCGTGTGTCGGAAGGCCGCAGCGCCCTCAGGCTGTTATAGATGGTCTCGTCACCAGTAATTCTGTTAGTCAGTCGCACGACCCGCTGGCTGGTGACGGCCTCCAGCGAACCGAATTGCTTGACAACCCAGCCTCGCATACTATCCGGGACATACATTTGGCTATTTTGCGCATTCAAGACATAGAGGCGTTCGAATAAAGCCCGGTCAGCAGGTGACAGGGTGTCAAGTCTTTTGTCGAGGGTACTGATTTCAGGAGCGATAGTGTCCATGTTTAAAAAAGAAGTCCCCCTCATTATAGCCTGAGGGGGACATTCTATCCAATCTCGAAAAAACGCTTTAGTGCAGGAAGTGCCTTATGCCGGTGAAGACCATGGCTATATTGTGGTCGTCCGCCGCCTTGACGGAGTCTTCGTCGCGTATGGAGCCGCCCGGCTGGATGATAGCGGTGATGCCGCCTTCGGCGGCCTGCTCCACGCTGTCGGAGAAGGGGAACATGGCATCCGAGGCCATGACGCTGCCCTTAGCCTTTTCACCGGCCTTATTTTTGGCCAAGAAAACGCTCACCACGCGGTTGGGCTGCCCGCAACCCATGCCCAGTAGGGTTTTATCCTTGACCAGCACGATGGCGTTACTCTTGATGTGCTTCACCGCACGCCAAGCGAACTTGAGGTCATCCACTTCAGCCTGGGTGGGCGCCCGTTTGGTCACCGTTTGCAGCTTGAGGTTGTCTTCGTTGAGAGTGTCGGCGTCCTGCACCAGCAATCCCCCTCTGACACGCCGGAAATCCAGATAATCCCGTGACGGCGTGCCGCAATCCGCCGGCTTGTCAACCAGCATGATGCGCATATTTTTCTTCTTCTTGAGTTCTTCCAGCGCGTCGGCATCGAAACCCGGGGCAATGGCGATTTCATAAAAATTTGCCGCCATCTCCTGAGCCATTTTTAGGTTGATAGTGCGGTTGCACGCCACGATACCCCCGTAGGCCGATACCGGGTCACCGCTGAAAGCGCGCCGGTAGGCCTCGTCGATGTCGGGGTGGCTCGCCAGCCCGCAGGCGTTGGTATGCTTGATGATGGCCACCGTAGGGTCGGGGAAATCCGCCGCGGCGGACCAGGCTGCTTCGGCATCCAGGATGTTATTGAAAGAGAGTTCCTTGCCCCACAACTGTTTGGCCAGGGTGATGCCGCTGTCCTGTTTGGCCACGGTCTGCTCGGCATAGAAGGCGGCTTTCTGGTGCGGGTTTTCGCCGTATCTGAGGTCGTAACGCTTCTTGACGGCGATGGTCATCTCCTCAGGGAAGCCGGGCATATCCTGGCGCAGGTACTGTGAAATGGCAGTATCGTACACAGCCACATGCTGGAAGGCCTTTTGCGCCAGCCGCTTGCGCTCAGCCATATCGATCCCGCCTTTTTTCAGTTTCTCCAGCACCCTCTCGTAATCCGCCGGGTCTACCACCACGATGACTGAAGGAAAATTCTTGGCCGAGGCGCGGATCATGGTCGGCCCACCAATGTCGATGTTTTCGAGGGCTTCCTGCAAGGTGACGCCACTCTTTGACACGGTCTGGACAAATGGATAGAGGTTGACCGCCACCAGGTCTATGGGCGTTATCTTGTGTTTGGCCAGCTCGTCCATGTGTGATTTCAGGTCGCGCCGCGCCAGCAGCCCGCCGTGAATCATGGGGTGCAGGGTCTTGACACGGCCGTCGAGTATCTCCGGGAACCCCGTGATATCGGACACGCTGTGGATGGGAATGCCGGCTTCCGCGAGCGACTTTTTAGTGCCGCCCGTGCTGAACAGGTTAAATCCCAGCCCCGCCAGCCCCCTGGCGAAATCGGTGACGCCGCTCTTGTCGGAAACGCTTATAATAGCCCGCATGTCAATTCTCCTTTCAACGCTCAATCCAGGACGACTCGGGAACAGCCATCCATCCTGGTAATTTTACCTATTATCTTCGACTCAGGCAACTCCTGGACAATCCCTTTGGTATTGTCGGCAGAGGCGATGATGACCATCCCTATGCCCATGTTGAACACGCGGTACATTTCGTCGCGCTTGATGCTACCTTTTTGCTGTATCAGTTTAAAGATGGGCGGCACAGCCCACGAGCTGGTGTCAAATCTGGCCGTCACGCCCTCGGGCATGATGCGCGGCATGTTGCCGGGGAACCCGCCTCCGGTTATGTGCGCCAGCCCCTTGATCCGGGGTAGCAGCGGCTGGATTTCTTTAAAATAGCAACGGTGCGGTACCAGCATTGCTTGGCCGAGTGTCTGTCCAAGCTCAAGGTAAAAAGTGTCCAGGGCATGCTTGCTTTCGCCCAGCACCTTGCGCGCCAGCGAGTAGCCGTTGGTATGCAGACCACTGGAAGCCAGCCCCAGCATGATGTCACCGGGAACGATGTTTCGTCCGTCAATGATGCGGTCTTTTTCGACTGCGCCGATGATGGTCCCCACCAGGTCGAAATCCTCGCTGCTGTACAGGCCGGGCATCTCGGCTGTTTCGCCACCGATAAGGGCGCAGCCGACCTGTTGACATGCCATCGACAGACCTTTGACAACGGCCTTAACTTTTTCGGGCATCAACCGGCTCATGGCTATGTAATCCAGGAAGAAAAGAGGGGCGGCGCCGCAGGTGAGGATGTCGTTGACGGAGTGGTTGACAATGTCCATTCCCACGCTGTCATAGCTGTCAAGAGTAACCGCCAGTTTGAGTTTGGTGCCCCATAAGTCCCAATTTTTGTTTGGCATATCAAGCGGTATTGATTTGGCATAATCTTCAACTTCTTTGATCTCGGCCTGCGGATATTGGGAATAAATTTGCGCCTCAATCAGATCGCGATATTTTCTAATTACCCTGACATAAAAATGGATTGTGCCGTTAGCGCCGACTATCTCAAAACTAAAATAATCCTGAATCATACCTTTCATGTATTTTTGGTATTTGTTACCCACAGTACCAAAAGAACCCCAAAGACCAGCAAAAATTTGCTCCATCGTCTTTG
>JBEKPN010000094.1:0-4986 GCA_049520695.1 Dehalococcoidales bacterium
ACATCTCCTTGTTCTTCTCCTGTTTTTTGAGGTCTTCGATGGTCAGTTGCTGGTTCATCGTCAAACCGATAATCGGAATCGAGTAATCAGTCTATCTTGAGGCAGCGCCTTGTGTCAAGGAAAGAAAAAACGCCATTGCGGGCCAGCCAGCCTAAGGCAGATGTAGATTCTAAAAGGACAAAATCATACTATTCAATTAGCTGCGGAGCAACCGGGGCGTCCAGAAGGGCCTGTCCTGGTGAGCCTTTAGCCCTGAGCGGAGCGAAGGGAAGCCGAAGGATGCAGACCCCTCTGGAAAAACCTTTTTAAATATATTCCCCTTCTCCTGACAGGAATAGAGTTATACAGTTGACGGTCAAGTTGATTATACTATCGCCGGCCAGAATGCGTTCAGGAGATAAAGTGGAAGCTGTCTTATAACCACAGGACTGCACACTCCATCAGGATGGATTGGAGACATACCTTGCAATGCGCATACGTTCAGACAAACTTTCGCATCCAACCTGCATCGGAAAGGTGTGGATGTGGAACACATAATGAGATTGGGTGGGTGGGAGACATTGGATATGGTGGTCAGGTACATGAGAAGTGTGAAGTTCGAAGATAGCCTGAAGATGTATGAGAGGGCGATGAAGTAGTGGCGCTGATTTGAACGTAAGACCGCTAATACCCTCAGGAGGCATTTCACTTGCTCTATGAACAAATTCATTGTTAATACGTCGGGTTTGCTCTGATCCTCTTCTCTACCTATTGACACCCCTGGTGAGCGGGTATAACCTTTATGAAAGTAAAAAGGAGGGCTATATGGCTGAAAATTCCCAGGGTACCAAATCTGATAATAATTTATTAGGCATTCTCTGTTATTTTCTGGGATGGGTTACAGGTGTGATTTTATGGTTTTCCGTACCCAAAAGCAAGAAGTTTATCCGCTTCCATGCCATGCAGTCTATCATTGTTTCTGTAGTGATTATGGTTATCCTCATCATATTAGCATGGATACCAATCATTGGTTGGATAATCAGTGGACTTGTCGGATTACTGGCATTTGCCCTATGGATAGTTTTAATGGTTAAGGCTTATCAAGGTCTAATGTTTAAATTGCCAGTTATCGGCAATTTAGCCGATAACTGGTCGAACTAAGTAACAGAGCGTCTAGTAGCTTTGCGGATTTGATTTAGAAAATACAAGAACCGAGGGCCGATACCGCTATCTAGTTCGGCCCTCTTATAATTCTAATAATCTTTCAACTAGAACCAGCCGTAAAAGTGGCCAATAGCCACGATACCGGCGATGATCAGGTATAGGCCAAAGATATAGTTGAGAATAGTCGGGACGAACATGACAACGATACCTATGGCAAGAGTAATGATGCCCGCTATCATGGCCGAGGCGCCAAACCAGAGCCATAAGCCGAGCAGTATGAGGTAGATACCCACAACGTAGTTGAGTATCTTGGGGAATATCAGGATGATGATGCCAAAAAGAATGGATACGATGCCAGGAAGAAGACTACCTCCTGCGATCCAGCCGATTCCGGTGATTATCATCACGATAGCGATGATGTAATTCAAAATGCGCGGAAAGGCCATGATAACAACGCCGAAGATGACTGCTATGATGCCCGCCAATAATCCGTTTATAGCGGGAAATCCCAAGGCTTCCATAAACCTACCTCCTTATTACTTTAAGTAACACGACCAATCCGGGAGCGATTTCGTTAAAAAACGTGGAACGCCGCGCTCAACAGCCAGATAACTATGAGAATGAGAGCAATGACAAGCAAAATGTGGATTCCACCGCCAAGGGTACGACGGGAAATCAAGCCTAATAGCCATAAGACAAAGAGAATGATGCCAATGATTAAGAGTAAAGACAACATACTACCCCCTTTTCCCGGTGTCTAGGATAAATTTAAAGACACATAATAATTGCATCTGAAAAGGCAGATGCCTGCAAGTTCATTAGATGTTCTGGTTCAATAAGTGCTATTTCTTCTTTTTCTTGTTCGGTGCATTAACGAGTGCTGATCCGGCAATGCTCTTTGATATCTTACTGCTTTTTGGGCTCTCCAAGACTTTCCCGGCCTCACTGGCGACTCTCTTAGACGTCTTGTCATTCTTAGCCATTATAACACCTCCTACTGTTTTACTATATTCATTCTAGTCTAGAAGTATAGCCATATGCAATACTTTTAACGGTTTTTTGTTACAAATTCATAAAATCTTGAACATTCCCGGCGTCAGTTTCCTGGTTTAATACGGAATTGCGTATTATTTCCTACATGCGGGTGCTAGGGTTGCTACAATTCGAGACGCGCGTGTTTGCGTACATGTGTTTGGGGAATCGTATTAGCTAAGTGCAGTTTTGGATTGTAGTAAACCTTTCACTAGAGCTACCAAATTCAACAACTCCTACACATCTTTCCCCGGATAATTGACTGAAATCCAATTCTACAGGGTCTTTAGTTTAGTCCTCCACTCCAAATTTACAATGCCCTTGAGACGTGTCAGAATATGTGATACACATGTTTCAAATAATTAGCCGGAGTGATTTCTATCCCCTTTCTCCTGCCAGGAGAAGGGGGCAGGGGATGAGGTCCAATCATAAATCATCCCTTATTTCCCATCCCTTGTGCTATAATCTCCAGCGAAGTTACTCCTCGGAGGTGGGCATGACAGAAGCAAATACAACCGCCGCAACTGCTGTCCAATCGCCGCAGCAACCCGACTCCTCGCTGGCCGTCCAGACCTTCGGCTTGAGCAGGATATTCGGCAACCTGGTGGCCGTCGACGGCATCAACCTGAGTATTAAAAAAGGCGAGCTTTTCGCCCTGCTGGGCCCCAACGGAGCAGGCAAGACTACCACCATCAGTATGCTCTGCTGCCTCTTAAAACCCACTGGCGGCACAGCCTCAGTTATGGGTCACGACATCACCCGCGAGCCCTACGAGGTGAAGACGATCATCGGCGTCTCGCCGCAGGAGACGACTCTCTCAGAACATCTTACCCCCCTCGAAAACCTGGAGCTTATCGCCAATTTACATGGCATTCCTCCCGCTAAGGCTAAAAAGTGGTCCAAGCTCATGCTGGAGACCATGGGGCTGGAGGAGCGCGCCAGAGACCAGGTGCGCAAGTTCTCAGGTGGCATGAAACGCCGCCTCAGCATAGCCATGGCACTCATCCACGACCCGCAGGTGCTGGTGCTGGACGAACCCACGCTCGGCCTCGACCCGCAGGCGCGGCGCACTGTCTGGGAGTACGTGGCTCGCCTGAAGGGTGAAAAGACTATCCTGCTGACAACTCACTACATGGAGGAGGCCGACTCCCTGGCCGACCGCATCGGTATCATCGACGGCGGCAAGGTGGTGGCGCTGGGCAGCGGCCTCGACCTCAAGACCAGCATGCTCGACAAGCACACCATCGTCATTAAGGGCTGGAACATCACTCAGAACGCCATTATGAATCTCCAGCGGCTCTACTCGGATATCAAGATCGAGGGCGGCACTATCTTTATCACCGACCGCCACCTGGAGTTCAGCGATGTGGTGAGCCGTTTACACTCGGAGGGCATCAGCCTGCGCTCGGCCTACTTCAAGGAGCCCACGCTGGAAGACGTTTTCATCCGCATCACCGGGAAGGAGCTACGCGAATGAGATTCTGGCAGCTTTTCGTAAGGAACCTCAAAGAAACCTACCGCGACCCGCTGGCGCTGGGTTTCCTGCTAGCCTTCCCGCTGCTCTTTATGGTCGTCTTCGGGGCGGCGCTCTCCGGCAACAGCACGCCCAGCTATAACATCGCCGTGATAGACAATGACCAGAGCCAGATATCCGCTTCTTTCATCAGCGATGCCTTGCAAAAAGTACCCACATTCGACATCAGCCAGCCTGCCAGTACCGATGATGCCCTCAAATCACTCAAGCTGGGCGACCTGCGCGCCTACATTGTTATTCCTGAAGGCTTCGGCGATGCTGTCACGCAGAATCTGGGTGGCAAAACCGCTCAGATAGTGCTGGATATCACCTACGACGAGAGCGACCTTTCCATATCGAGCGACATTGTCTCTACAGTCAACGCGGTAGTGCGCTCTTTCGCCGATATCGAGATACCCATTACAGTCAACGCCGACCCGGTCAATATCTCACACAAACCCAAGCAGATCGACTTCCTGGCTCCGGGCATCATCGTCTTCGGCCTGCTCATCATGATACCGACGGCGGCGCGCATCATGGTCAGGGATAAAGAGAAGGGTTACCTGTCCAGATTGCTCACCACCCCCACCCACCCCTGGGAGTTCATCCTGGGATATACCATGTGCATGACGCTGGTAGCCATCGCGCAAATAGTCTTTTTTATGGTTTTCGCGCAGCTTTTCGGCGTGCACATCGCGGGCAACATCGGCCTAGCTTTTCTGGTATTCCTGTTGACGGCCATCGCCAGCATCGGCATCGGTATGGTGGTGGCGTCGCTCTCGAAGAGCGAGAACCAAGCCGAGCCGCTCACCTGGCTTTTCACCATGCCGCTGGCGGTGCTGTCAGGCGTGTGGTTCTCCATCTCATTCATGCCTAAATACATCCAGATTTTTGCCAACATCTTCCCTTACGCTCACGCCGTTTCTTCGGCGAGGGAAATACTCATTCGCGGGGCGGACATGGCAGCCGTCCAGAACGACGTGCTGTTTCTGGCAGCGTGGGCGGTGGGAGCCACTGTACTGGGCATCATCTTTTTCGCCAGGACTATGAGGAGCTGATTTTGACCTCTCCCTTTCACTAAAGGGAGATTGAGAGGGATTTTTTCTCCTGAGTTGTGATGGAGGTTAGATTGATCGCTCCTCTTAAATGGCAAGGCGACAAACTGAGGCTGCTCGACCAGACGCGTCTGCCCAAAGCAGAGGTCTGGCTGGAGCTGCGCGGCTATCGGGAGGTCGTCCATGCCATCAGGACCATGCAGGTGCGCGGCGCGCCGGCCATCGGCGTGGCGGCAGCCTACG
>JBEKPN010000095.1:0-4940 GCA_049520695.1 Dehalococcoidales bacterium
CCTATTGTCCCTCGGTTGTGCCCGGATGATGTTGTCCTCTTCTGTCCCCGGTTAGAGATGTCCACTAGACTGAAGGCCTCTCAAGGATGTCAAGGTGAAGAGGACGGGCCGGTAGCGCAGACTCTCGTTTTACAGAGAGTCTGCGGCTCTTCATTCACATTTACGGGCGCAGGGGACACCCACGAGGGGCTCTGTATGTAGCCTATTATGAAGTGGGCGGGCCGCCGAGTGTTGCAAAATGATACACATATAAGAAAAAGCCTATATGTTTTTGAATCCCTTTAGTTCATTGATAAAGCTTGGGATAATTTGCTGCGTAGATACCAAACCTCAAAAAAAGTGAGAAAAATGGGACAGATGGAAATCCCCCAGAGTCTTGGCCAAGGTGCGCCTGTGGAACGGTGCTTCTACCGGCGCAGGTAGTCGTCTTTCCCGGTTAGCCAATCGGTGCGGATGGGGCTGAACACATCCAGAGCCAGCGAATCTTCCAGCGCCACTACGCGGTGGGGGACACTCGAAGGAATGTGAAGCACCTCGCCCGCGCGCAGCACCAATTCTTTGCCCTCCAGTTCAAACCTGACCGCTCCTGTTAAAACGGAACTGAACTGTTCGTTCTCATGATGGTGGAGAGGCACCACGGCGTCCTTGGCGAGGAAGATCTGCGCCAGGGTAATCTTCTCGCCCGAGATGACTTTGCGCGCCAGCTTTGCGTTCAGCACTTCTTTCTTCACGTTCTCCCAGGAAAAAACTTGCATAAGCCCTCCCCCCTAGAATCCCAGTGTTTCTTCATATTCTACACGGGATTCCAGATTCCAGATTTAAGATTCAAAAAAACCGCCGGCAGGATTCAGGATCCTGGAATTGCCGATACTCGATTTCCGATTGTTGACTGGCGGTGGAGCTTCGCGTGGACATGTGTGCGACTGTAGCACTAACCTTCAGGTCAGCACGTTAGCCTTACTCGCACCTGACACCCGACGTCTGACACCTCTGGCGGTGACAGGCAAAGCCTCGCCTGCCAAGGCATTTCGCCGCGATTATTTTTTGCTGGCAATTCTTCCCGTCTTGTTGTATCTAGTTCATGCACCGCTCGGAGAGCGTGAGCTTGGCGAGCAGTACGGCCAGCAAGGCGAGGCTTAGGGGCGGGCCGTCCCCGCTGTCCTTAGCGTGCCTGCGACGCCATACCAAACCTCAGATATTGCCTTGGACTGGAGGTTTTCATGCGCAAGATATCTACATTTTTGGTTGGTTTGGGCTTGCTGATTTTTGCCTGTCCCCTTCAAGCCCAGCAAGTCTGTCCTGGTCTGCCCTATGTGGCGAATACGCCGGAAGACGAGCTGATGCAGGCCGTCAACGGCGCCGACAAGCCGGAAGAGCAGGTCGCGGCCCTGGACAAGTATGCCCAGGCGCACGCCGATTCCAAGTTCATGCCCTGCGTTGACGAATATTACACGATGACTTACCTGAAGCTCAACAACTTCGACAAAGTTGTTGAATACGGAGAAAAGGGCCTGGCCGCAAATTACAAAGACGTGATGCTGATGATCAACCTTCTGAAAGGCTACGTCGGCTCCGGCAAGGTCGGCGATTCCGCTTTCGACGCCATCAATCAGGCCCCGGACGTGATCAAGGCGGAAAGCAACCCTGCCAAGCCCCCCACCGCCACCGACGTGGAATGGAAAAAATCGCTGGAAGAATACGCGGCACAGGCCAAGGATGAGCTTGCCTATGTCGTCTATGCGTTTCTGCAGCTCGTGCCGCGGGTGACCGATCCCAACAAACGGGTCGAGCAATTGGACAAGTTTGCGAAAACCTTCCCCGAGGATGCGACCAAGAACGCGGCGCAGATCAATTACAACTACTTCATTGCCTACCGGATGGCGAACAAGGCTGATAAGGCCGTCGAGTACGCTGAGAAGACTATCGCCGTGGATCCCAACAATCTGCAGGCTTTTGATTTTCTCGCGTACGCCTACGCCATCGGACGCACCAACCCCGACAAGGTCACCGATTATGCACAAAAAGCCATCGCCCTGGCGCAGCAAATGAAGAAGCCCGAGGGCGTTTCCGATGCGCAGTTCAAGCAGGTGCAGGATAACGAGCTCGGCATGGCGCACCTCTCTCTGGGATACGAAAATTTCGCGCGCGCGGCCACATCCAAGACAAAGAAGCTACAGCCCGCGATCGACGAGCTCAAGACAGCGGCGGACCTGCTGGCGGTCAATCCAGAATTGCAGGGACAGGCCTTGTACTACCTGGCATACGCGTATGAGTCAGGAACCCCGGTCAACCACCTTGCGGCCGCGGAAGCTCTCAGCAGGGCATCGAGCCTGCAAAGCTCCTGGAAAAGCCGAGCAGATGATCTGCTCGTCAAGGTGAGGGGTGCTCTAAAGAAGGCTGCCGCAGAGCAGTAGGCCAATCGCAAGGGGGCTGGCCGAGGCATCAGATCAGGCCGCCCTCGAGCGCCGCTTCCAAACCAGGTAGGCGGGAATTCCCAACGCCACGATGCCGCAGCCGATGCCCGCCTCGAGTGGGCGGGCGAGAAGCGTGTTCAGGATGAAACCGGCGGCGGCAATCACGAAAAGCGCCGGAACGAGAGGATAGCCGGAGACTCGATAAGGACGTGGCAGGTGCGGCCTGGTGCGGCGCAGGATAATCACCCCCAGCGCCGTCAGGGCGTAGAAGATCCAGCCCGCGAAGATGACGAAGGTAAAGAGCTGCTCATAAGTTCCCAGAAGCACGAGGAGAATCGCCCACCCAGCCTGGAAGAGCAAGGAAAGATGCGGGGTCCGGAACTTCGGATGAACATGGCCACACCAGCGGAAGAAGAGGCCATCTCGAGCCATAGCATAGTAGACTCTCGCACCTGCCAGAATCATTCCGTTCACGCAGCCTAACATAGCCACGATAATGGCCAGCGTCACCCAATGGGCGCCGCCCCGTCCGAAAAGGCGCATTCCGGCCTCTGCGGCAACGCGCGGAGATTGAGCTACCGTCAACAGCGGCAGCACGTGATAGTAGACGAGGTTCAAGAGAATGTAGATCACCACGACCGCGGCCGTCCCCAGGATAAGACCCAAGGGAAGGTTCCGTTCGGGGTTCTTGACTTCGTCGGCGGCAAACGTGCCATTGTTCCAGCCATCATAAGCCCAGAGCGCTGCGACCATCGCCACGCCAAAAGAGGAGAGAAAGCCCCATCCCGCCGGCGCAGGCAGTTTCACCGCGGTGTTTACAGGCCCGTGCACCAGCGCGAAGCCCAGTGCGATAAGGGCGACCATCGCTCCGACCTTGGCCCCGGTCAGGACGGACTGCACCCAGCCGCCTTCACGCACCCCGCGATAGTTTATGGCTGTCAGAACGATAATGGCCAGGCTGGCTGCCAGCTTCTGCTGCCCGGGATGGAGGGGAAAAAAATCGGCCAGATATTGTGCGAAGCCTACGGCGACGGTTGATATGCCGCCCGACTGCACCGCCAGAAAAAAGGTCCAGCCGCACAGGAAGCTCACCAGATGGCCGTAAGCCTCGCGGAGATATACATACTGGCCACCGGCCTGGGGAAACATGGCCGCCAGCTCTGCAAACGACAATGCCCCAAACAAGCTAAGCAAGCCGGAAATTATCCAGACGCAAAGGGCGGCTCGTTCGCTGCCCACTTCGCGAGTGATTTCCGCCGGAACGATAAAGATGGCGGAGCCAATCATGATCCCCATGACGATGGCCGTGGTTTCCCATAATCCCAGGGCACGAAGCAGTGGGGGCTGTTGTGAGACTGCGGGGATGGCGGGTGTGCCGGGTTTGACCAGATCCATGACCGAGGTACCTGATATTCCAGCCTGCGACACAATAGAGGAATCGCCTGGTCCGGTCAACCGCGATCTGACTATGCGGTAGTGCGCTGTTTTGAGCGTGGCGCCGACCTTTAGGTCGACACGTGCCCCGACGAATCGGGGCGCCACGAGCCAAATTAGGAAACTACCAACTATGCCGGGAATTTGACAAAGCGGCGACATCAACTCAGAATGGATACAAAGGGGCATTCGAGTCTTAGGGAGCAGAGATGGGTGACAGACTTAGTCCGCAAGATGTGTTGAATGCTTTGAAGGCGGTAAGAGATTCGCACCTGCAAAAGGACATTGTTTCACTCGGATACGTCAAGGATGTCGAAGTGGGGGATCGCCGGGTGAGCATCCTGATGCAGACCGCCAGCCCTGCCAGGAACCAACTGGTGGCGAGTATAAAACAAATCGTGCATGGACTGGGCGTCGATGATGTTGAAGTGCGCATAACCGATCCAGCTCCGCCCGCCCAGCAGGGGAAGCCGAACCTGATACCCATGGTCAAAAGCACCGTGGCGGTGGCGAGCGGCAAAGGCGGCGTGGGTAAATCGACGGTAGCCGCCAACCTGGCCATCGCGCTCGAGCGCACGGGGGCCCGCGTGGGCCTGATGGACACGGACGTTTACGGCCCGAGCGTCCCCGCGCTGATGGGCGGAGACAAGCCGCCACATGTCGTGGAGGGCAAAATTGAACCGCCCCTCGCCTACGGGGTCAAACTCATTTCGATGGCATACTTTCTGCCCAAGGACGAAGCTGTCATCTGGCGCGGCCCCATGCTCCATAAGACCATTCAGCAATTTCTGGGCGACGTGCGCTGGGGAGAGCTGGATTATCTCATCATCGACCTGCCGCCAGGGACGGGAGACATACAGTTGAGCCTGTCGCAAACCGTCCCGCTCACCGGGGCCGCAATCGTTTCCACCCCCCAGGACCTGGCTCTGACGGTGGCGTCGAAAGCCATCGGCATGTTCCAAAAGCTCAATGTCCCTGTGCTCGGGATAATTGAGAACATGAGTTATTACACCTGCCCCCACTGCGGGCATCGAGAAGAGATTTTTGGGCATGGCGGCGCTCGCGAGGCGGCCCGGAGGCTTGGCTTACCCT
>JBEKPN010000096.1:0-4929 GCA_049520695.1 Dehalococcoidales bacterium
GGAGCCTTTGCAGGTGAGTTGGACGATAAACGCAATGAGTTGTTAGGTATCCATGGCATCGGTCCGGAGACAGCAGATTCCATCCTGTTGTACGCCGCGGGAAAACCGGTTTTCGTTATCGATGCGTACACCAGGAGAATCACGGAGCGCATCGGAATCACGCCGCAAAAAGATAGCTATGATGCGTTTCAAAAGCTTTTTACGTCGAATCTGGAGCAGGACGCGCGGCTTTTCAACGAATACCACGCCCTGCTGGTGAAGCTGGGTAAAGACGTGTGCCGTAAAAAGCCCTTATGCCCTATTTGCGGTCTTAAGGAAATGTGCAGCTACGGGAGGGAACACAGCTAAAATATTCTAACTACGCCCTTCGCATGTTCAAGCAGCGACTTATCAGCGATGAAAATGTGACCATGTTGGTGCTCTGACCAAGATGAATGAGCTTTAACAAAGCTAATTGAGATTTGCCAAATCTCCATTAATTCAAAATGTTCGGCAAATATCACAACAATCAAAGAATTAAAAAGATCTTTCTCAATATTCCTTATCACGCCTAATTGACGCGATGCATTATGTCTTGTGAGCCTTCTGCCTTTAATTTGGTATCTTTTTCCCTTGTTGTCGGTAGCGTCGCAGCCTTTCTCTTCCTTTTCGCTCCGAATTAAGTGCAATCGTTCAACGGCGACATACTCAGCATAGTCAGCCACAGGGTTATTACTTGTGCGCAGTATTCCTCGATGTCTAAGTTCTTCCATTAAGTCAGCGTATAGACCGAGAAGTTCTGTGTCTTTCAAACGGCTGATATCGATAGAATTAGGCATTCTACCCTCCAAATGAATCAAGCGCTAGGAAACCCGTTAATCTATCGGTCTATCCACGCCTTGCGGTCGCGGATGTCGCGGTCGAAGAACAGGCGGTTAACTAATAGCTCACCCGTAGGCACGTTTTTGCTCAGTTCCGCTCTTGGCCCAACGAGCCTTCTAATGTATCCCAGCAAAGCTACGAAGATAAAACCGATAGTAATTGCCAGTCTGTCCTCTGCGCCAAACCGGGAGGAGGCAAACCAGTCCCAGGCAAACCATGTCCATAGCGGCAGCGAGAGAAGTGCCACAAATACGCCCAGCGCCATCTGTCTTTTAATCGCGGGGATGTAAGCTATCAGGAGAATTATCAGCGCCAGCAGTGGCGATACGACGGCGATAATGCCCAGGGTTGTTCCCATGCCCTTGCCGCCGCGAAAGCCAATGAAAACCGGCCAGTTATGTCCGATAATAGCCGCTGTGCCGACAGCCATCTGCTGTCCTGCAGGGAGGCCGATGAGATGCGCTATCCAGAACGCCAGCGCGCCTTTGCCAATGTCGAAAAGCACCACTGCCAGTGCCAGCCGCTTGGATGTGGTGTGCGCCACATTAGCGGAGCCCACATTGCCGGTGCCGAGCCTGCGTATGTCCACGCCTTTGAACCATTTGACTCCTAGATAGGCCGCTGGAATTGAACCCAGCAGGTAGGCTCCGGCCAGCATCAAAACGAATTTAATCCACATACTAAATCCCTTCAGTTGAATTGCGCCGGTAGCTTGCAGCCGCGCTCGCGCGCCAGTCTGATAAGGTTTTGGCTGCACTCCCGTGGTACGCGAGCATCGCCCAGCATGACCTCGGTGGCTTCATCGATACCGTGGAAATCGCTGCCGCCGGTGGTTATCAGCTTGTAGCGGTAGGCCAGGCTGACCATATCGTAGCGCTGCTGGTCGGTATAGTCCTTGTAATAAGCCTCCAAACCTACCAGCCCTGTGGCCGCCAGCCGCGAGACAACTGCTTCAGCGTCGTTGATGGTGGAGGGGTGCGCCAGCACCGGCAGGCCGCCGCACCTGAGGATCAGTTTCACAGCCTCGTCCGGTGTGAGTTTGATGCGCTCGACATAGGCCGGCCCGCCCTGCCCGATGTAACGCGTGAAAACCTCCTGGAAGGATGAGACGTAGCCCTTCTCCATGAGCGCCTGAGCGATGTGCGGGCGTCCGATGCTGCCGTCTCCGGCAATCTCCTGAACGCGCTCCAGGCTAATGTCCAGCCCCAGTCCGCGCAGTTTCTCCACGATGGCTCTGGCACGGTCTTGGCGCGAGTCTCTCAGCGCGGCCAGTTGTTTGAGGAGTTCGGGGTTGCCGCGGTCGATAAAATAACCCAGCACATGCACCTCGCTGCCGGGGGCATGGCTGCTTATCTCCACGCCTGGGATGATTTTTAAATCAGGGAAAGCCCTAGCCGCTTCCAAGGCGGGGGCGATGCCCGATATGGTGTCATGGTCAGTTATAGCCAGCAGGCCGAGGCCGCTACGCGCTGCCAGTGCCACCAGTTCCGCTGGGGAGTATTTGCCGTCCGAGGCGTTGGTATGAACGTGCAGATCAATCTTGCTCATACGTCAATGGTCCGCTGCAGGCGTTCGATAGAGACGGCACGTCCGCTGGATTCATCCACATCGACGAGCATGGCGTTAAAAACCACGCGGTGTTCCGTGGCGACGGTCAGCCGCTGCGGTATCTGGGTCAGAAAACGCTGAAGAACAATCTGGTTATCGTCGCCAATGATGGAATTGAGCGGCCCGGTCATGCCGATGTCGGTGACAAAGGCCGTACCGCCGGGCAGCACCTGGGCGTCGATGGTACCGACATGCGTATGCGTTCCCAAAACAGCGCTGACGCGCCCGTCCAAGTAGCGCCCCAGCGCCATTTTTTCCGAGGTGGCTTCGGCATGAAAGTCCACCATGACGATCTTGATCTCAGGCGGCAGCTCCGCCAGGATTTTATCCATGCCGCGGAAGGGGTCGTCGTAGCTGGCCACGAAAAAGGTGCGCCCGATGAGGTTGACCACCGCCACATTGCCGAGGGTGAGGTATCCCTTGCCCGGCACGCCCGGCGGGTAGTTATAGGGGCGCAGTATGGGCATACGGCCATCGAGGCAAGAGAAGATCTCTTTCTGTGCCCAGATGTGATTTCCCGATGTGATGACGTCCACTCCGCAAGTCAGCAGCTCGTCGGCGGTGGAGGGAGTCAGGCCGACGCCTCCGGCCAGGTTCTCTCCGTTGGCTACGACAAGACTCACGTCGAGTTCTTTCTTGAGGTCGGGCAAGACAGCTTTTATAGCGTCCCGCCCGGGTTTGCCGATGATGTCGCCTATGACCAGTATTTTCATATCATTTTAAATTTAGCGGAATAGTATATTATGCCATGAGACAGACATTCATTCAATGGCGCCAGCAGCACAGGTAAGTGCTCTCTCCTTGTTGAACGACCAAGGGGTTAGGTTATTGTCTTGACTTGTACTTGGGCCAATATAATTCCGAGATTTGATGGGAAGAATAAGCCTTCTTTGCCGCTGACTTAAGGTCCTACCAACTGACCTGTCACCCGTGCCAGACGTGTAATCTGAGAGCCGGCAATGGTCAGCCAGAACAGGTCAACGGTAGCCAAGAGGCGCTCGGCCAGGCCACTCGGGACTGAGTTAAGGACAGGAATGAAGCGCGAAGCTATGAAAAGCAGGCCGATGAGTCCGGTAATCGCCGTATAGAGGGCTATCACTTTTCGATTGAAGAGGCGACGGTGAAGACTTAATGCTAGCACGCTACAGAAGCAGGGGAAGAGTACCACCACCACTATGAAGGTGAAGTAGTGGATGATTCCATGCAAGGACTTGTCGATGCTGGTGGCATCTGCGTTGAAAGCTCCGACAATGACAAAGCCCAGTCCTACTAGTCCCAGCAAGGCTCCGGCGATACGGAAAAGCACACCCACGCGACGCGCTAACCAGAAAAACCAGACGATACCTATGCCAATCAACGTAAGTCCCACGGTGAATATACCCACCCGTTCTATCCATCCGAAGGGTTGTATGGCAAAGGCGCTGATAGTATACAAAAGAGGACTGTAGCCGTGATTCAGTACGATAGACAGGAGATCGTAGCTAAAAAATAGGGGTGGCACCACAATGCAGGCCAAGCACGTAACAATAATGATCCAGTCCTTGTGCTGGACAGATAGCATAATCCTATATGGGGGCATTCTCACCTCCCAGGTTGACTCTAATATTAGATACCTTCCAACTGTTGATGAGCCCTATAAGCGATGTTTATTTAGGCTTGAGGCAAGCTATTGAATGCATACTGGCGGGCACTTCCCTGAAATCCAATTCACCTACACTGACATTAATGGCACCTTTCATCGCACTTTCCGCGGTCGTGAATGGTAACCAGGTTTGATACCATATCTTTCTTGCGCGGCTGCGGATACTGTCATATTCACAAACAAGGTGATAGGTTTTTTGAAATTCCAGTTTTATGGGAACGAACGTTAATGCCTGTTCATTATTGCGTAGGAAACCCAGACTTTCAGACTGGATGACAACAAGTCCCTCGTCCATTAATGAGATTTCCAAGCCTATAGCCGGGCTGTTTCCTGCGTTGAATAATTCGAAATGAGAGAAATGCGAAGCCGCCGGACGGTCATCGGACGTCTTCGTACCCTTGGGTGCAGACAAGGTATCATGCTCATATGTCATCGCCCCTTCGTGAAACACTGCCCTGGCGACCAGCAAGGGGCGTGATGCCATCATCAATTCGTTTTTTGTCTCCTCTATCTTTGTTTCCAGCATTTTTTTCTCTTGATAAGAATAGTAGAAGTTCACCAGAACGAGGGCCATCGTTAATAAAATGGATGCTAAAACAAGAATATTTGCCACTGTCTTTGACCTCCTGGATAATAGAATTTCCCCTCAGAGACATTTAAAGCGGCTTTGGTTAAGGAGATCCATATCTCAATGCATCATTAAAGATAAAGGCCGGATAACAAACCGCGTTGATTGTAATAACATTTAACTGATGTACATATTTTCAGCAACTTCCTTAATAGGAATTCGGGTTAGGTCTAAAATAGTATTGTTGTAG
>JBEKPN010000097.1:0-4892 GCA_049520695.1 Dehalococcoidales bacterium
CCGGCAGATATTCTTATAAAGTTAAAACCGGTTGTCATTTTCGAAAGCAATATTTAAATTCGGTATTTTTTAAAGGAGGTACGTATGATAGCACTATGGATTGTTCTTGGTATTATCGTCCTACTCCTGTTCTTCTTCATCGCCATCTACAATGGTCTGGTCGGCCTGCGTAACCAGGTCAAAAACGCCTGGGCGCAAATAGATGTCCAACTTAAACGCCGCTACGACCTTATTCCCAACCTGGTGGAAACAGTCAAAGGCTACGCCAAACATGAGCGCGAGGTGTTTGAGCAGGTGACGGCAGCGCGCACTGCCGCACAAGGGGCGGCTAACGCCGGTCCCGCCGCCCGCGGCCAGGCTGAAGGCGGATTGAGCCAGGCTCTGGGGCGGCTGTTTGCCGTGGCCGAGGCCTACCCCGAACTCAAGGCCAACCAGAACTTCCTGGCACTGCAGGAGGAGCTAACATCCACCGAAAACAAGATTAGCTTTTCGCGCCAGTTCTACAATGACACGGTACTGCGTTTTAACAACCAGACTCAGATGTTCCCCTCCAACATCGTGGCCGGCATGGCCGGATTCAAAGCCAGCGAGTTCTTCGAAGTCACCGTGCCTGAAGAAAAGAACCCGGTTAAAGTGAGCTTCACCTAAATATGTGGGAGCAAATTCGGTCTAACGTAACGCGATCCATCTTTATCATCATCCTGATGGGAGCGTTGTTGTTAGCCATCGGCTACTTCATCGGCTTTTATCTCATCGGCAGCGCCGTGGCCGGGCTGGTGATTGCGCTGATTATATGGATCATCATGAGCCTGGTGGGATACTTCCAGGGCGGCAGCATACTTCTCGGCGTGTCCGGGGCCCGCAAGATAAGCAAACAGGACAATCCGCAGCTCTTCGATGTGGTCGAGGAGATGAAAATTGCATCGAATCTACCCGCCATGCCGGACATCTATATCATCGACGACCAGGCGCTCAACGCTTTCTCCACGGGGCGCGATCCGGCGCATGCTTCTGTAGCCATTACCTCAGGGCTGTTGCAGAAACTCAACCGCGACGAGCTCCAGGGCGTCATGGGACATGAGGTGGGCCATATAAAAAACCGCGACATCCTGCTTATGAGCATGGCGTCCGTGCTGCTGGGCAGCATCGTCATACTGGCTTGGATTGCCACGCGCTCCCTGTTCTTTGCCGGGGCTTCGTCAGGAGGAGGCCGCGGTCGCCGAGGCTCTGATAACGGTGGGGGCGGCATACAGATTATTCTCGTGCTCATCGGCCTGGTTTTGACCATTCTGGCTCCGATTTTTGCCCAGCTCATGTACTTTGCGCTATCGCGCCGCCGAGAGTATCTGGCCGACGCTTCTTCAGCCCTTTATACCCGTTACCCCGAGGGTCTGGCCTCGGCACTTGAAAAGCTGGAGGTCTCCCCGGCGCCGGTCAAAAAAGAGAACAAGGCTACTGCTCCCATGTATATCGTGAATCCATTCCGCAAGAACAATCAGGGCCGGGAAGCTACCAGCCCATTTAGCACTCACCCTCCGACTGCAGATAGAATACATATTCTGCGCGCCATGGGTGGTAACTCCTACGTCGACTATGAGAAGGCTTATGAACAGGTACATCGCGGCCAGGGTATAGTGCCAAAGTCCGCCTTGAATACCGGACAAACAGCAACATAGACTGCCCTAGCGGCAATAAAGAGGGTGGCTGTTCGAGTCACCCTCTCGTTGTATTGTTCGTCGCTGATTAGACTTCATCAAGCAACTTGGAGACTCGGCCTCGAATCTCGTCTTGAATTTGGATAACTTCTTCCAGTGATTTTCTTTCTGGGTCGAGCAATCCCCCATCTTCAGTAGTCACCAAATGGGCTAGGCAAGCCTCTGAATTGATACAACCTATGTTTATCATCCTTTCGGCTTCATCCAGAATCTCGGAGGCAAGCAATTTGGGCTTGTTGTGGTTTATCTCGATCCCAGCCTCGAGCATCGCTCTGGCTACAGCGGGATTGACCTCTTCTGACGGTTGAGTGCCGAGGACATAGCCCCGGCCTTGCCTCCCGCCAAGCGGTTGAAAAAAGCCTTGGCTACCTGGCTGCTACTGGAATTACGCACGCAAACAAATAAGAGGCGATTGGGCAATTGCTTCTAGGACTCGGTGGTACGGAGAGTCTTCCGGGGCGTTGTGAGCTTGAAACCCCGGGTAATAGATGGCAATTAATATTAAACTGGATTCACCACGGCAAAAACCGGGATATCTGTCAAGCGATGCGTACAATTTATTAATCCCGTTTGCCTTTTCCATAAAGTGAAAAATAGGGCACAAAATACATCGGAATGTCTGCTCTTCTATGCTTATGCTGTTAAAGCAGGGATTGCAGCAGTTTAGATACCTGAATTTATTCAACATTCGTCACCGTCTATTTTGCTTAATAGATAGCTAATCGCAAGTGAGCGGCGGCTGGCAGAGAGGTGGGGCGAGTTAAACATCATTTATAATACAGATATGACTGGTACATGATGATAAAGAGGACAAGCCAGGGCGCTGTAAAGAACCCCATCGCCGCGCTCAGAATTGCTGCTTGTTTTTGTTTCAATCGCAGGTAAAATCGCGCCAGCGGATAATTCACAATAAAAAGCGCCGCCATGGGTAGAAGAATGGAGAGTATCTCCAATGGCGGGTTACCTCCGTGCAGCGGGAAGAATGACCGAATGTGAAAGTGGGGTACGCTCCATTTGACTCCCCACGCGACATTGAGATAAAGATAATCGATAAAGAACCCTAGGACGGTGATTAACAGCCCATAGACGACTTCACGTCGTCTTCTCAACCGGATTTCCGGCGATTTGTCGTTGTGCTTCTCCGCATCACTGATCGGTTGCAGGATTGAATACGTGATACGAAGCACCCAATAGTTCCATGTAAAATCCAAAAAAGAACCGAAGATGCTTGGAATGCCAAAAAAGGCAATGGCCATAAACCAGCCGCCGCCATCGTACAATGTGACGGGGTGTGAGCTGGGCGAGTTATGAGTGTTGACCATGTTTACCCCCCCCATGTTCATATACACTTATGGAATCATCTACGCTCAATCATTGGGATGTCTGCCATTCCATGCGTACATTCAACTAAGTAAAACTTAAACCTAAGTCGATGCTCTACCTTGTAAATATTTGCAGCAGACCTACAGCAATAACCAGCAGCGCCCCCGCCATAACGACATAACCTAGTAAATAAATATTAGACTCGTAGTAATAGGTACCCGAAATACTCGCCGCTCTGAATAGGAAGAATGAGAGAATAGCTATCACAAGACCGCAAGCTATCTGTATAGTAGCAAGTCTAACCTGCTTGGCCCGTTGCCATAGGGCCAGGCCGAAGATGATTAGGCCAGTAATTATCAGGAATGTCTCGAACATCGAACTTGGTGCGGGAGTAGGTATCGCTATGCCCTCAGTTAGAGGTTTCTTGTGGGTAGCAAGAAATCAAGAGAAATATCCGGCCAAGGCTCCCAAGACTACCTGTAAACCAGCTATAATCTTCATCAATGTTTTCAAACCATCCTCCTATCATGACGATATTGGGATATTTGCTGAGTTGTACTTATTCAGTCCATCGGCAAAAGAAATGGTTGCAATATTAACGCGGCTAATGACGCTAGAAGAAATATCATGATGATTAAGATTACCCACATAAGGGCATCCATCGCTTTCAACATGACGATTCTCTCCTTTTATCCTTCTTATCCAATCACCCATAAATAGGGATAATTAATCCAAGTCATTAGTATAATTTTGTAAATATTTCAGAGTCAATATTCGCAATGAGAGCGGGGCAACAACAAGCAGGCTGAAACCAAGTAAAAGACGCCCTCTCACTCCGTGGAAGGCGCTATTCTTCAAACTTGTAACCCACGCCCCTCAGCGTGATAAGATGTTGCGGGTGCTGGGGGTCGTCTTCGATTTTTTGCCTCAGCCAACTGATGTGAACGTCAACAGTGCGTGTATCCCCGGCGTGATCGTATCCCCATACCTTGTCCAGCAACTGCTCGCGCTTAAATACCTGGTCGGTGTGCTTTACCAGGAAGGCTAGCAGATCGAATTCCTTGGGAGTGAGATCAACTGGCTTTCCTTTTAGAAGTATTGTGTGGCGGGTCTCGTCTATCTTGAGCAAATCAGCTTTTATTAAGGCAGCGCCTGCTTGGGTGTTCATGGAATCTTGCTCCAATATCTGGCGGCGGCGCAGCATGGCACGCACTCTTGCCATCAGTTCGCGTACGCCGAATGGTTTACTCACGTAGTCATCGGCACCTATCTCCAGGCCAACCACGCGGTCCACTTCGTCGCTCTTGGCGGTCAACATGAGTATGGGCACGCTGCTTTCCTTGCGCAAAATACGGCAGACTTCCAGGCCGTCAAGCTTGGGCAGCATCAGGTCCAGAAGTATTATATCGGGCTTCTCGCTCTTGGCGACTTCCAGAGCATGGGCACCGTCGGCAGCGCTGAACACCGCATAGCCTTCTTTGGAGAGATTGTATTTGAGAACGCCGGAAAGTGTCTGGTCGTCCTCCACTACGAGGACACGGGCTTTTTTTCGGGATTCATCAGTCATTCGGTTTCAACCTTCCGGGGTGCCATGGACAATTATAGAAGCCGTACGAGTTCGTTTCAATATCTTGTGAAGATAAAACAGCGAGAAAGTGGAATATTTCCGTTAAGCCTCGGATTTTTTCCAGGTTTCCGCTTTTTGCGCCAGTTCCCTAGCGTTCTTCACTGACGTCTCGCTGTAGGAGACTCCTCCCAGCATGACGGCCAGCTCCTGGATGCGTTCATCACCCTCCAACACGGCTATGTTGCTGGTGGTGCGCTCGCTCGCTGCTTCCTTGTTCACCGAGAAGT
>JBEKPN010000098.1:0-4821 GCA_049520695.1 Dehalococcoidales bacterium
GACTGTGCTGGATGATAACCTGGTAAATCGGCTGGAAAGTGTGTTGTTTCTGGCGGTTCATCCTGGATTTTACGGTGCTAAATTCATTCCTGAAATCTTGGATAAAATTAGCTTATTTCACCGTCTTTGCCCGAGGGTACGCATCGGCATTGACGGAGGCATCAAGGCCGGTAACATAATTCAGGTGGCTCGGTCAGGCGTGAATGAGATATGTGTTGGAAGCGCCATATTCGGGCAACCCGATCCCGCCGCCAGCTTCAAGGATCTCACTGCTCTGGCACGCAAGGGATGGGAGAATCAATCTAGCGTCTAGCCTGTATCCAGAAGCCGCATGGCTTCGGCCACAATCCTCTGTGCCGTTATATCGAACTTATCGTATAACACCTTGCCGGGCGCCGACGCGCCGAAATGGTCTATGCCGATAGCCACCCCGCCGTCGCCGATGTAGCGGCACCAGCCGAGGGTTGAGCCAGCTTCGACGGATATCCTGGCTTTAATCTCCGGGGGAATAACTGAGCGGCGGTACTCCTCACTCTGAGCCTCGAAAATCTCCCATGACGGCAGAGATACCACTCTGGCAGAGATGCCCTTCTCCTTGAGTATCCTGGCGGCTTCCAGCGCGATGTGCACCTCAGAGCCGGTGCCGATAAGGATAATTTCGGGCTTCTCAGCAGATTGCCATAGCGTATAACCACCCCTTCTCACTCCAGAAGAAGGTGACATTGCGTTACGGTCGATTACAGGAAGCGCCTGCCTGGTAAGTATCAAAGCGGTCGGGCCGTTCCCCTTTTCGAGCGCCAGTTTCCAAGCTTCTACCGTCTCCATCGCGTCTGCCGGGCGGATAGTGGTCAGATTGGGCACAGAACGCAGCCCAAGAAGCTGTTCGACCGGCTGGTGGGTGGGGCCATCTTCACCTAGGCCGATGGAATCGTGGGTGAAAACAAAAACGACCCTGTCTCCCGTAAGGGCAGCCAATCTTACAGATGGGCGCATGTAATCGTAGAAAATGAGGAAGGTGGCCGTGTAGGGGATGATGCCGCCGTGCAGTGCCATACCGCCCGCGACAGCCCCCATGGCGTGTTCACGCACTCCGAAATGCAGGTTGCGTCCGGCGTAGGTGGCTGCATTAAAATCGCCAGCGTTTTTGATAAGGGTTTTGGTGGAGGGAGCGAGGTCGGCAGAACCACCCATGAACGAGGGAATTTTAGCCGCGAGTGCGTTTATAACCAGCTCGGAGGCTTCCCGCGTGGATATGGGTTTCATCGTGCTGTCGAACAGTTTATCAAGGCCGGAGTCCCAGCCGGCTGGCAATTCTCCTTTGATGTCGATATTGAATTGCCTCGCTTCTTCGGGATAGGCCTTTGCGTACGAATCAAACACGCGGTTCCAATCGGACTCAAGCTTGATGCCTTTTTCAACGGAGGTGCGGAAATGCTTTAGCACATCATCGGGGACGGTGAAAGGCTCTGGATATGTCCATCCCAGTTTCTGTTTTGCGAGAAGCGTTTCTTCTTTACCCAGCGGTTCTCCGTGGGCATGGCTGGTGCTCGCCTTGTTAGGCGAACCGTAGCCGATGGTTGTGTTGCATATAATAAGGCTGGGATGTTCGCTATCTGATCTGGCCTGTCTTATGGCCGCATCGATAGCTTCCACGCTCATACCTGCGATGGGCCCGATCACCTGCCAGCCGTAAGCCCGGAAACGCTGCCCGACGTCCTCTTTGAAGGTGAAGTCGGTGCTGCCCTCGATGGTAATGTGGTTGTCGTCGTAAAGATAAATGAGCTTGCCCAGTTTGAGCGTCCCCGCTAAGGATGCGGCTTCGGAGGCCACGCCCTCCATCAAATCCCCGTCGGAGCAGATGGCATAGGTGTAGTGGTCCACGATGTTAAAGCCGGGCTTATTGTACGTGGCCGCCAGGTGGCGCTCGGCGATGGCCATGCCTACGCCATTGGCGAAGCCCTGTCCCAGCGGGCCGGTGGTAGCCTCCACTCCGGGGGTTATGCCATGCTCGGGGTGCCCTGGCGTGCGGCTGTCCCACTGGCGGAAGTTCTTGATATCGTCGAGGGACAGATCGTAGCCGTTCAGGTAGAGCAGCGCATAGAGCAGCATGGAGGCGTGCCCTGCGGAAAGGATGAAGCGGTCACGGTCGGTCCAGTCCGGATTATGCGGGTTGTGCTTGAGGAAGCGCTGCCACAGGGTATAGGCCATGGCGGCCATGCCCATAGGCGCGCCGGGGTGGCCGGAGTTGGCTTTTTCGACGGCATCCACCGCCAGGAAACGGATGGTGTTGAGACAGAATTCCTCGAAGTTTGGCTCCATGTCAGCTCCTGCCGCTAAAGATAGCAAATTCTATCTCACCGAACGGACTTTTTCAAATGCCAACGGACACAATACGTGGCTCTTGATGATTTGGCTTTAATGGCCTACAATAGCTCATCAGCTCATCGCAATGAATTCAGGGGGTGCGTCATGAACCTGGATTATTTAAAGACCTATCTTGAATTAATAAAACTGGGAAGCTTTTCAGCGGTTGCTAAGAAGCTTGCAATTAGCCAACCGGCGGTGTCCTTCCAGATACAAAAACTAGAACACGATCTTGGCGTGCGTTTGATAAACCGCAACCAGAAGAAAATTACGCTTACTGATGCCGGACGCAGATTACTCGAGTTCGCAACAGCGGTTGACGGGGAAGAAGCCAGCCTGCTGAAAGACCTGGGCCGCCTGCGCGATGAGGTCGTAGGAGAATTGCTCATCGCCGCCAGCACGACGCCTGGCGAGTATATTCTTCCAGTGTTTGTTAGTGAATTCCTCAGACAGCACCCAGCCGTGAAAGCCCGCGTGGCGATCGAAAATTCGACAGCGGTGATCTCAGGAGTAAAGGATGGAGCCTACGAAGTGGGCTTCTGCGGTTCGGTGCCACCCAAAGGACAGGGTTTCGAATCATTCAAAATGGCGGAAGATGAGATCGTGCTCATCGTCTTCCCTGAACATCCTTTTGCCAGCAGAAAACAGGTTACCTTCCTTGAGATTGAAGAGGAAGCGCTCATTTTCCGCGAGCCCACGTCAGGAACGCAAAAGAGCATGGAAGCCCTTATGAGCAAAGCCGGCCTGAATATCAACCGCTTGAAGCCGAGGCTCACGCTCGGAAGCAGCCAGGCGATTGTATCGGCGGTAGAGGCGCATGCTGGTATCGCTTTCGTATCTAACCTCGCGATTAAAAAGAGCCTTGAACTGGGGGACGTGCGACAGGTCGCTCTGAGTGACATCAAGCTCAAACGAGACTTCCATTGTATTTTCTACACCGAGAGACTGGCCACCAGGCTGATACAAGAATTCATCGCTTTTATACGCCAAAAGATAGAGATCAGCTAATACCCCCAAAATCTCAATATCAGGCATCAGTCCAGTTGTCTGTGTGGCAAATTTCCAGCTTTCCCCATACGCCCATGTGGTCATCCTTAATGATGACCGCTCCTATGAGTCTATTTATACCCTGAGCTATTTCCAGAGCATGTGGAATGTCGTCTGTGGTAAACACGGCATTGCCAACGGCTGTGGCTGCGGCATCGGCGAGCGCGGCAGATGCGGCTACTACAACCGCAGCATCAGCTTTGCCTAGGCTAATGGACGGCCCGACGGTGCCGGAAGAGGTGCATATACCCAGCGGTGTTTCTGCGGCGTGAACCAGTAGACCGACTTTGCCACTCAGAGGGGAGTTGCCGGCGTAGATGGAGACTACACGGTCGCTCGCCGAACGGATGTAGTTGTCGCCCCCGTTTTCAACGATGACCTCTTTGGATAGGGCGGCTAAATCTTCCCCCACCATTTGAGCTATGGCACCGGCGACCGCGGCCATCGGGCCGACACCCGCAAGTGTGGCAGCATGGGCCATCGCTCTAACAATAGTGGGTGCGTCCTTTCCAACAGTCATAGGTTCAAATGAGGCGGCGAAAAAAGGGTGTGAGCCGATGTACTGTTCCAGTTCTTCCCTGTGTTTTATTACGGATGCAATGGCTCTGGTTGACAAATTCGTGCAGGTGCGAATATAGAGGTCGGTTTCTTTTATCCGGACCGAATAAGCTACAAGGTCGCGGGTCTGGACCCAGTGCCTGTATTCACGCGGCTGGAACATAACTAAAAGTGGAGTTCCATGGCCCTCGGCGGACAGGCTTTTATACAAAGGCCGCAGGCCACACAGCGGTTGTTATCGAAGCTAACGGTTCTGGTCTGCGGGTCGAGTATAAAAGCGCGTGTTGGGCAGATGGTTATACACGCACCGCAATGGGTGCAGCGCCCTTCGTTGCGCAAAACGCTGTGACTCAAGGATTCGATCTTGACACCGGCTGAGGTGATGTACTTGATGCCCTGGTCGTATTTGTCCTGGTCGCCGCTTATTTCCAGTACCACGTAACCCTCCTGGTTCGGGATGATGGAGGCTTTCAAAATATTAAAACTGAGGTCGTAATTTTTAATCAGGTTATATATCAACGGTTGTTCCACGATACGGCTGGGGAAATGCAAAACTACTCTTCTGGATACTTTCATAGCGTCACCTTTAATTGCGTTCGTTCAAAGTTTTGAGTATGATACCGGCGTCAACTCCGGGTAAATGGGCCACAGGCTCGCTGAGAAAGAATTGACCATGTGTAATCCAATCTTTGAGCGTGGTGGCTATCTCCAACGCCCGTGAATAGCTCGAAAGAGAAGCACTCGGGATTTCTTTTCCCTGTAATTTGATAGCACCGCTCTTAAGCTCGGCATAGCTGACTTCGGCCAGCACGTCCGGTTCTCTCTGCGGATAGGTTTTTGAATAGTCCACCA
>JBEKPN010000099.1:0-4776 GCA_049520695.1 Dehalococcoidales bacterium
TCCGACAGGTCGCGTGCTTCGATGACTGAAATATTCAAGAGACGCTCCTAACCAGACAATATTTTATTACCGCCTGAAAGTGGCCAGAAAACGATCCTGATAGGCTTCAAAAAGCCCCCAGCGCTCCAGCTCCTGTTGTAGCTCGTGTGGCTCGATAGCGCCTTCTTTTAACCGCCGGAACATATCCTCGATGCCTAGGCGGGCTTCCGCAGGCACGCCTCCTGCGACATCTAACAAACCGCGCGAGCGAAAATCCGCTAGGTTGCCCCCCAGCGAGGCGCTCGTCATCTCGAAGATGAACTTCAGCAGCGACACGTCCCAAAGGGTGTCTTCGCCACGAATAATGGCCGCCAGAGGGTCATTGCGTGCGTCTATCTCGGCATTGATTTTAGCTAGGACGTCGTCTATCCCATTGGATATGATGTCCGTACCATGGGGTTCATTGCAGTAGGTGTAATAGATGCCGGGAGTGTCCGCCCCATGCGTCTCTATTAGCTTCTGAAAATAGCGCCGCGCGTCTGTGCTGAAACCATCTAGCCGCGACAGGTAGTACGGCGTGACGATACGCGGGCGGTTGGCGATAACGCACCCCATGCGTACCACGGTTTCAGCCTCATCCTCTGCGGCATAGGTCGGGCGCGTCAGCAAATAATAGCTGATGTTGGTTACGCCGAAGGTAGCCAGTGCCTGTTTGGGGGAGCGCAGTACATGGGTTCGGCTTACCGCCTGAGCCAGTCTTTCTTCGTCGTTCATAGTTTTAAGTCGCTACTTCACTTTGCGCAGCTCGCGCTTGAACTCTTCAAGGAGTTTGATATACTGCTCGTCCATCTGCGCCGCGGCGCGCCGCCATTCCTCCTGGAACTGCGGCAGTGTCTCCACGCTGATGCCTAGGTCCGTGTCCGCCTTGGTGCCGAGTTGTTTGCTGACCGCTTTTTTAAGCTTGGCTTCGAACTGCTGCTTGAGAGCTTCGTACGTCTGCTTGCGCTGCTCCGCTCCCTGGTCGGTATAGTGTCCCAGTATCTGCTTCATCTGGTTTAACAGCTTGGTGGCGGCGTTCTTGTCTTTCTTGATGGATAGAACTCCGTCCATAGCCTTCTTGTTGCGGTTCTGGAGGTTCTCGTTGTCAGGGAGTTGGATGTTGGAAAGCAAAATATTCTCGGCGCCGCTTTTAACGTACGGCTGCGCTTCTTGGACATAATTAGATAGAGCGGTTGTGATATCCTGCCCATCCTTGAGGTATTTCAAGGCCAGTTGCTCTCCTTCCGGCACGTACTTCCACTTGAGCTTGTCGTCCTCGGTCACCGCATCCAGGGCGGCGATTTTCTCCATGGCTATCTCGCGGGCACTTTTTATCTCATCGTTCATATTCACAATCCCAGCATAGGGAACCTCCCACATACTATTATACAAGATAAACTTTAAACGAATAAATACCCGCCGTGTTTTATTTGCCCCGTTTACTTAATGTCTAATGATATATAATGCCGGCGAGCACGTATTTTGAAAACCTTGCCGCTACAATGGGGACCATCCAGCTGATTGAACTATCAACCTCAACCAAAATAAGAAAGTTCGGATTCTGATCAAGCTTTAAGGGTCAAACATGGGAGTCAACGCCAAGATTAAAGACCCATAGCAAAATTGATGCTGGAAAGCGCCGTGAAAAACGACAAGCTTAGCATTTAGAGGATCATAGCTCGCTTTTAAGCTGTGGGGTGGGTAATCAGCCAGTATTCAAGGCTGTCCGCCAGAGCCAGCCAGCTAGCTTCGATGATATTCGTAGAGCTGCCTACGGTGCGCCATTGTTCGACTCCGTCTGTGGATTCGATTAAAACTCTCACCTGTGATTCTGTACCGGTGCTTTCTTCCAGAATGCGCACCTTATAATCCACCAGCTTGATGGCCGCCAGACCCGAATAGAACTCCAGCAGCCCCTTGCGCAGGGCGTTGTCCAGCGCATTCACCGGACCATCGCCTTCGGCGGCCGTGTGCAGCAGTTTTTCGCCTACTTTGACCTTGACCATGGCCTCGGAGAGCATGGCCCCGTCGTGCGCCTCGGAGCCCTTGCGGCGTTCCTTCTCCACCACCACCAGGTAGTCCACCAGTTCAAAAGGAGCTTTGTAGCCCGGTTTGGCGCGGAACACCAACAGATCGAAGGAAGCCTCGGCATTCTCGTACTGGAAGCCGCGGCTCTCCAGCAATTTCACCTTTTCCAGCAATTCTACAGCCTCAGGGCCTTTGGTGGGAAGCTCGACGCCTATCTCCATGGCGCGCTGGATTATATTGGCCCGCCCCGACAGCTCGGAGACGAGCACGCGGGGATGATTGCCCACCAGTTCGGGGTCGATGTGCTGGTAGGCGCCTCTCCACCTCGCCAGGCCGGAGACGTGTAGCCCCGCTTTGTGGCTGAAGGCGCTAGTTCCTACATATGGTAGAAAGGCTTCAGGGCTGAGGTTAGCCGTCTCACTGACGAAACGCGATATCTCGGTAAGGCGCCCCAATTGCGCATCTGTGACACAGTTTATACCCATCTTGAGCTTTAGAGCGGGGATAAGCGAGCACAAATTAGCGTTGCCGCAGCGTTCGCCAAAACCGTTTATAGTGCCCTGTACCTGCAACACGCCTTCTCTCACCGCCGCTAGTGTATTGGCGATCGCCAATTCTGAATCGTTGTGCGCGTGAATGCCAAGCGGCGCTCCGGTAATTTTTTTGACATCTTTAACGGCAGTTATGATTTCGTCTGGAAGCGTTCCGCCATTGGTATCGCACAAGACCAGACATCCAGCACCTGCCTTCTCGGCCACTTTGAGAACCTCGAGCGCGTAGTCGTGGTTGTTCTTGTATCCGTCGAAAAAGTGTTCGGCATCGAAAAACACAGTGAGATCTTGGCTTTTGAGATAAGAAATCGATGATGAAACCATCGCCAGGTTCTCTTGCATTGTAGTTTCCAGTACCTGGGTGACCTGCTGCGCCGAACACTTGCCCACGATGGTAACCACGCCCGTGCCGGCGTCGATGAGGGCTTTAAGGCCAGGGTCGTCTCCGGGTTTTATGCCGTGGCGTCGCGTGCTGCCAAAAGCTACCAGGATGGCATTTTTAAAGCGTAGTTCCCGCGCCAAGTGGAAAAACTCGCTGTCCTTGGGATTGGCACCGGGCCAACCGCCTTCGATGTACTGCACACCCAGCTCGTCCAGCTTGCGCGCGATGGCGAGCTTATCTGCCGCCGTGAAGGAGATGCCTTCCCTCTGGGCTCCGTCCCGGAGCGTAGTATCGTAAAGCTGGACTCTCGACACTATTTCTGCCCCTTTAACTCTTTTACAATCAGCTTGCCCATCTCATTGGTACCTGTCTGTTTCTTGTTAGCGCTTATTATATCACAGGTGCGATAGCCTGCTTTGAGCACGCCTGATACTGCCTTCTCCACCGCTTTAGCCTCTTCTTCCAGGTTAAGCGAGTAGCGCAGAAGCATAGCCAGGCTCAGGATCATAGCAATCGGGTTGGCGATATTTTTTCCGGCAATAGTAGGAGCGCTGCCGTGTATGGGTTCGTAAAGACCGAAAATACGCTTACCCTTGCCCGGTATGCCAGCCAGGCTGGCCGAGGGTAGCATCCCCATCGAACCAGCCAGCATCGAGGCTTCGTCCGTAAGGATGTCGCCGAAGGTATTCTCTGTTACCAGCACATCGAAATCGCGCGGGGTCAGCATGATGCGCATGGCGCAGGTATCCACCAGCATGTGCTCCAGCATGACGTCCGGGTAATCTTTTGAGACTTCGATAGCCACCTGCCGCCATAAACGCGACGATTCCAGCACGTTGGCCTTGTCCACTGACGTGAGTTTCCCACGGCGCCCGCGCGCCAGTTCGAAACCCGCGCGCACGATGCGCTCGATTTCGTGCTCGTTGTAGGCCATGGAGTCCACCGCCCGCCTGCCGCTGGTGGTCTCCCAGCGCTTCTTGGGCTTGCCGAAATACAGACCGCCGGTAAGCTCGCGCACGAAAATGAAATCAGCACCCTTGATGACCTCTGGCTTGAATACCGTGCCGTCCACCAGCTCGTCATAAACCCTCACCGGACGCAGGTTGGCAAACAGCTTGAGCGTTTTGCGGATGGCTAGCAGCCCGTCCTCCGGGCGCACCTTTATTTTGGGGTCGTCGAACTTGGGGTCGCCCACCGCGCCGAACAAAACGGCGTCGGAGAATTTGGCCAGTTTGAGTGTTTCTTCCGGCAGAGCGGAGCCAGTTTTGTCGATGGCGATGCCACCGATAAGGCCGCTCTCAACCGCAAAGTCGTGGCCGAATATCCCCCCGACAGCCTCCAGCACCTTGACGGCCTGCGCCATCACCTCAGGGCCTATGCCATCGCCGGAAAGCTGCGCTATCTTGAATTTCAATTCAACCTCCCGGCTATCTTCTTCTTGGTGTATTCCACCAGGCCGCCCGAAGCTATGATCTCGGACATGAATCTGGGATAAGGTTTGGCACTGAAAGTCTTGCCCTTGGTGATGTTGTTTATTGTGCCAGTTTCCAGCTCTATTTGTAGCACGTCGCCCGCATCGGTGTTGTCCACGGTTCCGGGAGATTCCAGCAACGGCAGTCCGATATTGATGGCGTTACGGAAAAAGATACGGGCGAAGCTCTTGGCAACCACCGCCGAAACGCCCGCCGCCTTGATAGCGATGGGCGCGTGCTCACGGGACGAGCCACAGCCGAAGTTGGTGGTGGCCACGATGATGTCCCCGGGCTTCACCTTTTGGGCGAAATCCGAATCTATATC
>JBEKPN010000100.1:0-4619 GCA_049520695.1 Dehalococcoidales bacterium
CTGAGCACCTTGGCAATGCTGACCGGGCTCTGGAGGAAGGGTATCTTGTTGGTTCGTATGACGTGAATGATAAGCGTCTGGGTAAAAAGCGATTCCACGAAACAGCCAGTGTGAAAGAACTCCGGTTTAGTCTAAGCCCCGAAGACATATATCAAAAGCAAGAAGGGGGGCATAATCGAATATGGAGCTGATGGAACTGATGAAGGAAAAAAGCGGCGGATATTGCTGATGGACCACTTGTGCGGCCTGGCGATCTACTCGTGATCGATCCACCCTTTCGGTGGGATGACTGTCTGCTAGAAGTCGAGCCTATATCAGCCGGCGGCGGCGTAGCAATATGAGTGCCCCCGCCGCAATAATGGAGGCAACAACAAGGAGCAGGAAAAACGTCAGCGAATTGCCCTGAATCATGCCCCCGGTCATGGCCACCATGACCAGAACGGCTACTACAACAAACGGCAGCGTTAACGCTAACATTATGGCAATGACGCGAATGACGCCGTTGGCACGGTAACCGCTCAGCGTATAGTCAGCATCTTTGAAAATTTCGATAGTCTCTTTGCCTGTATCCAGGGTATCGCATATTTTGTTCACATGATCCATGAGGTCACCGTAAAATACGCTAAGGTCGATCCTGGAGAAACGCTTTAACTTTTCCTCCAACTCTTTGAGGAGGGCCCGCAGCGGAAACATAACGCGTCGCTGGGTCAGGATATCCCGGCGCAAGATGTTGATCTCTTTGCCTACCTCGACCCCTTCGTCAAAGACCCGGTCTTCCACATCATCTACCAAGCTCATTATGCGGTCGAGCACGGGGAAGTAGGAGTCTACGGTGCGGTCCAGAATCTGGTAGAGCAGGTAACTGGAACCTTGTCCCATATTAGCCTTACGCGCTTCTTCACTGGCGTCGCATTCCTGACGCAGTTCATTAAGCGAAAGCAACACGGACGGATGGAGGGTAACAAGAAAGTTATCCCCTACGAAAGCAGCCCACTGGTAAATTGTGCTCACTTTTGTTGCCTTGTCATAAGTCGGCATATGGAAAATAACCGAGAGGTATTTTTGATACTCATCCACTTTGGGCAGTTGACCGGGGCTGAAGTAGTCTTCAAGGTCCATGGGGTTGAAATTGAAGGTATCAGCCAGGTATTTACGGGCCTCTGGTGCTGGATCGGACATATCGACCCAGGTCAGATCGCCAAATTTGATCGTGTAGGTCATCCGGCTCTTCTCATTCATGGCCTTTTGTGGCATGTCCATCTTTCTAACCTTTCTAAGGGTGTTTTAATGCGCTGGTAAATTGAACCTGTCCGCTCCTGGAATAATTGGCCTGGCCGGCCAAAACAGAGCGGAATATCTCTTAAAGCCCCAATACATCATATACTAATACCTATTTTATTTCTTTGCCGTACCTCCGGTAGAACCACGCTTTCATCAGTTCAACGAGACACATATAAATCACAATAAACACAACGAGGATAACTAGGAAGTTCACCGGCAGCGGGACGAAATTGAAAAACTTGCCGAGGACGACGAAGGGCAATGCCAGGGCGACGGCCAATACGATGACGATATTCCAAACCAAAAATTGGCTGGGCTCGCTGCGGAAGAAAGGCAACCTCCTTGTCCTGATGGCGAAAATGACCAGTGTCTGGGTAAAAAGAGATTCCACAAACCAGGCGGTCTGGAAGAGAGGGGCGGTGGCATGGAAAACAAAGATCATCACGGCGAAGGTCAGAAAATCGAATATCGAGCTCACAGGGCCGAAGAATAGCATAAAGCTGCGGATAAAGGGTATCTCAAGGCGCTGGGGCCGCGTGACATATTCCTGGTCTACGTTGTCGGTCGGTATGGAAAGCTGTGCGAAGGAATAGAGCAGGTTGTTAAGAAGAATCTGTATGGGAAGCATTGGCAAGAAGGGCAGGAAAAGAGAGGCAGCAGCGGCGCTGAACATATTGCCGAAATTGGAGCTGATGGCCATAAGGATATACTTCATTGTGTTGCCGAAAGTCTTGCGCCCCTCGATGACGCCGTCACGTATGACCTTAAGGTCGTTGTTTAAGAGTATAATTTCGGCCGATTCCTTGGCAATATCCACGGCATTCACCACGGAGATGCTTACGTCGGCCACCTTCATGGAAGGGGTATCGTTGATGCCGTCACCGATAAAGCCCACGACATGCCCATTGGCCTTGAGTGCGTTCATGATGCGACTCTTCTGGGCGGGGGTGACGCGTGTAAAGATGGCGGCTCGCTCTACCACACGGGCCAGGGCGTTGTCGTCGATAGCCGCTATCTCGTTACCGCTAACAATATTCATAGGCTCAATGGTAGTCGTGCTGACCAGACGGCCCAGGCTCGAATCAAACGTCTTGCCACGGCGGGACTGGACGACCTGAAAGCCCAGTTGGCTGCATATGTTGCTCGCCACGATCTCGTTGTCACCCGTGAGCACCTTGAGCTTGACCCCAGCCTGGCGCAGTAGTTCCAGGGATTCACCGGCCGTTGCCTTTAGCGGGTCCATAAAAGCCACGAAGCCGATGAAGGTCATATCCGTTTCATCCGCTACCACGTAGGCAGGTTTAGGTTCCATGTTGCGATAGCAAACCCCGAGAACCCTCAGCCCTTGAGAGCTGAGAGCCCTGTATTCAAGTTCGAGCTTATCCTGATCATCGCGGGTGAACTCGTTAACCTGGCCCTCAAGCTCATAACTGGCACACACTTTTGTAATCTCTTCGGGCGCGCCCTTGGTAATCAGAATAGAGTTCCCGTTATCAGCGATTACAACTGAAAGCCTTTTACGCACAAAGTCAAAAGGGATCTCGTCAACCTTGCGGTACAGGTCGGCCTTGAGTTCGCTGTGTTTCAGGATGGCTTCATCGAGTGGGTTGCGTAGTCCTGTCTGGTTATAACTGTTCAAATAGGAATAGAACAGCACCTTTTCGGAGTCTTTTCCCGCGATATCCACATGCATAATGAGGGTAACCCTGTTTTCGGTGAGCGTTCCAGTCTTATCCGCGCACAGCACATCCATGCTGCCGAAGTTCTGGATGGCGGCCAATCTTTTTACAATAACCCCTTTCTTGGCCATGTTGGTCGAGCCTTTAGCGAGGTTAACAGAGAGAATCATTGGCAGGAGCCCGGGCGTGAGCCCCACTGTAAGAGCCACGGCAAAGAGGAGGGATTCCAGCACGCTATGTTTAAAGAGGGCATTGATAACGAACACAGATATTACGAGGACGAAGCTTACCTGTAATATAAGGTAGCCGAAGCGGCGCAGGCCGCGCTCGAATTCAGTTTCGGGCTTGCGCTCAATGTTCCGCCGCACAATCTCGCCGTACTGGGTGTTGCCACCTGTTCTGACAACCACCGCAGTGGCCGTGCCGTTTGTAACGGAGGTGCCGGTAAATAAGTAATGCGTCCAGCGGCTGGTATCAGATTCGTTTAGTTCAGTGAGAGGCTCTATGGATTTTTCTGCTGGGAATGACTCCCCTGTCAAAGCTGATTGGTCAACGAAAAAGTCCCTGGCGTTGAGTACCCTGGCGTCGGCCGGAACTACGTCTCCGGCGGAGAGGGCCACTATATCGCCGAGTACCAATTCCCTTACGTCTACCTCCTGCTTCCTGCCATCCCTGACAACAGTTGCAGTTGTGGCAACCCGCTTTTTCAGGGTTTCGGCGGCGCGCTCGGCGCGGTACTCCTGGGTGAAGTCGAGTGTCACGCTGATGAGGACGATGATGAGGATTATCACCAGGTTGGTGAAATCGCCCAGTATGCCGGAAAGTATGCCCGCCACGAGGAGAATAATAGTTATCGGGTTTTTAAAATGGGAAAGAAACTGCAGCACCACCGGGCTTTTACCCTTCCCTGTTACGGTATTGGCTCCGAATAATTCAAGGCGTCTTTCCGCTTCTTCTTTTGTGAGTCCGGCGAGTGAGGTTCCAAGTCGTTCAAGTACCTGCTCACCGGGAAGTGAGAGGATTTCCTGCGCATTGATCATATTCTCGTCGGCATTCGGCCTGGGCGTTTTCTTGTTAATTACCATGATTGCTCTCCACAACCGTATCCAGGGCAGGCATGCGCCAGAAATTTATTGTGTGTTCTCGAATTCTCGATTTAACATGATTACAGGTCTTGCCTCTACAGCCTTCGCTTTACGTCGGTAAAATAAAACTCATTATAAGACGCTAGTGGCATTTGTCAATGCGTTGCCAGGTAGGAGTTTGCAACCAGTCGCCCCTGGTTTTCGCTCATCTGCTGATTGTACTTCTAATAAACATTCTGTGCAGGCGGACAATAAAAAACCCACTGAGACCTTATTCTGGTCCCGTGGGATGAATTCCACTGCCTGTCGGCCCGGCCCGCTTCTAAAAAGCTGCCTGTTCCACAAGGTTGGAATTATGCTACCAGAGTCTATGCCATGTCAACCTGAGCTAAAGCATATGAGCTAGTTCAATCTCTCTCGGAAACTAAAATATATAACTCAATCGGATTATTACTGATGCGGAAGGCTATTTTAACGATGTTTGAAAATTTGTTTGCGGATGGACCTGCGTTGCATTAGATTTTCAATAGTGGAGTTCATATTGAGAACCTCCTTGTCTCAAGATGGAGTGATG
>JBEKPN010000101.1:0-7139 GCA_049520695.1 Dehalococcoidales bacterium
GACGGCCTTGATGGCAGCCGGGTCGGCCGCCTTGCCCCACTCGGTCTTGAGTAAAGTGACGTCGGCACCGTAGGCCTTAGCGATATTGGCTAAGCGGTCGCCGAAAACGCCGATGGACACAGCCAGTACCTTATCGCCCGGCGAGAAAGAGTTCACCACGGCCGCTTCCAGGCCCCCAGTACCGGAACCTGTCAGCAGGAAGACGTCGTTCTTGGTTATAAATAGTTTTTTCAGCTTGTCGGTGACGTCCAGCAGCATTTTCTGGAACTCGCCGCCGCGGTGGTTGATCATCTGGCGGCTCATGGCTTGCAGCACCTCGGGCGGGCAGGGCGTGGGGCCGGGGATTCTAAGGTTGGTCATGATAGCTCCTTTAACAACTATTGGTTATTTGAGAATTAAGATTATAGCTCAATAAGCGCATGATAAACAACTGGAGCGACAATAATAAATCTCATTCTGAGAACGCGGTGCGGGCGAAGAATCTGGCACGACTGGCACATTACAATCTCATCATCTTAAGTTTATTCAGTCGACCTCTTGACAAAATCCTGATAAGTGATATATATATTATATAACAGTTATCATTACTATTGTAAAGAAGGAACACCATGCTTGTTTCTGTTAATGACCAAGATTTTAGACCGGTATACGTTCAGATTGTAAATCAAATCAAGGAACAGATACATAGAGGCAGCTTGAAGCCGGGGGATGAGTTGCCTTCCGTAAGAGAGCTTGCGGCAGGTCTTGGGATAAACATGCATACAGTTCGTCGTGCTTACATCGTGTTACGTGACCAGAAGATTCTGGCCTTTAGATTGGGACAACAGGCTAGAGTGGCCAAATTGCGCAGCCAGCCAGCGAGCAGTGAGGAGGTTACATCGGTTATTGGGCAGCGCTTGCAGGAACTTATAACGGAAGCCTTCCTACTTGGGTTATCGCCCGAAGATTTTCGTAACCTGGTCAATGCACAGATCGATAAGTTATAGGAGCAGCCAAGATGAAGATTAAACTCATTCACCCGCTGTGGACGCACATTCCCGTTGTCCTTGCACTAATTGCCGTGGTGGTTAATACAATTAGGGCTTTGCCCTTACCTTCCACAGCCCCGTTAACTTTTACTGAGCAATGGGGATCACCCTTGATGAGCGTGATATCGATAGTTGGCATATCAATAGCATTCATGTGTTTTTCAATCGTATTCGACGAAATGTGGGCACGCGCAGAGAAACGCAAAACTTTCCACTGGTTGTCCCTCGTTGACGATGTTGCCGTAGCGGTACAGGCCGCTGTGCAAATTACATATGTGAACATGTGGGCCGCGGAAAAATACGTCTATTCATTTCCCTGGGCGTTCACATTGATTGTGTGTGGCTTGGCCGCTGGTCTTGCAATTATCCTGGAAAAGATGAGACCTTTCACAGCCTATAAGGCAAGTTCTGCGTTAGAAGATGTCAGCCAGACCAAAGCTGAGGTTGCCAGAATAATGAAAGCAGGGCAGGCGCTGGCCTACTGGGAAGTTCAGTACCCGACCTATTTCAATGTTGCGATAGTTACGGTGACTATCAGCCTGTTTAGTGGTGCTGTGCAAACTTGGGCTGATGTACGATGGCTTTCCATTTATTGTTCGATTGTTGGCGTTTTATCTATATTGCTTTATGGCGGGACCCGGATTTTAGTCACCAGGGAAGCTGTTACGTTTAAATGGGGCCTGCTGGGTATAGTTCCTTCAAAACTGAAAACACGAGATATTGCAACGGTAGAGTTAATCTACTTCAAACCAACGAAATATTTCGGGAGATATGGAATAGGGTGGAACAAGGAATTGAAGGCCTATTCCCTGAGCAGGGACCGAGGTGTGAAGATAATGACCCGTGCAGGTAAGATGATTTTGACTGGTGCAGACCATCCAGAGCGGTTAGCTATGGTTATAAGCAACGTCATAAGTTAGTTCCGAAACAATATTAAGTACGGGTAGGGATCGGTGATCTCGCCATGACAAGGCTGAATCTTCGCCAGATGCTTTGGTCTGCCGCACGCAGACATCAAGCATGAAGATAGGAGTTAACCTGTAACCAGCCGCAGGAAGCGGCGCTTGCCCACCTTTAGGACAGCCCCGCTCCTCACCTCGCAGTTGGGCTCTGCCACCCTCACCCCGTCCAGCTCCACCCCGCCCTGCGCGATGAGACGTGATGCCTCGCTCTTGCTTTTGGCCAATCCTGCGTCCAGCATCACCTGTGGTATGGACACCACGCCCCCCGCTATGCGGAACTCGGCTATCTCGTCCGGGGCCTCCTTGTTCTGCACCACCCGCACGAAGGCCTCATCCGCGTTCTGGGCGGCGCTGCTATCATAAAGCTGGGTGATTATCTCTCTCGCGAGCCTCTTTTTAAGCTGCATGGGGTTGGTGCCACACTCTATCTCTGCTCGGAAGTCGGCCAGCTCGGTGTCGGACACGTCAGTCACCAGCGTGAAGTAGTCCAGAATGAGGTTGTCGGGGATTGACATAACCTTGCCGAAGATCTGCTCCGGGACTTCGGCCACGCCGATATAGTTCCCCAGGCTCTTGCTCATCTTGTGCGTGCCGTCGGTGCCGACCAGCAGCGGTGTCATAAACACCTGTATCGGATTCAATCTTGACCGAGTCATAGGCCTGGAGCAGCGGATACATGAACTCGGTGAGGGTTATGGGTTTGCCTGCCGTGAAGCGCTTGTTGAAGTCCTCGCGCGCCAGGAACTGGGCGATGGTGAAGCGGCTGGTCAGTCTGAGGACGTCCTCAAGGGTGAATTTGCCGAACCACTCGCTCTGCCATCTTACCTCGGTGCGGCTCCTGTCCACTATCTTGAAAAACTGCTGCATGTAGGTCTCGGCGTTGGCCTTTACCTGCTCGTAGGTGAGCATGGGGCGCGTGACGCTCACGCCGCTGGGGTCGCCTATCTGGGCTGTCCAGTCGCCCACGATGAGTACCACCTGGTGCCCCAGCTCCTGAAACTGGCGCAGCTTGCGCAAGCCCACCATGTGCCCCAGGTGAATGTCGGGGGAGGAGGGGTCGAAGCCCTCCTTGAGGCGCAGTTTATCGCCACTCTTGAGGCGCGCCACAAGCTCCTCTTCTACGATTATCTCGGCCACGCCGCGCCTCAACAGGCGCTTGAAATCGATATTCTTTTCCATTGTATTTAATGGCTGCTCTCAGCCTCTCCCTTTGATATTTTCTCCACAAGACCATTCAATAGAGATTGCTCCGTCGTCCCGGGCTACTATCTCCACTTTTTAATATGTCATTGTCGGGTCAAGCCCGACAATCCAGATTATGAGAGGCGTCTGGATTCCCGCATTCGCGGGAATGACAATGCTTCCATCCTCACTAGATGCTTCGTACCCATTGCATTGAGATTCGCAATGGCAGATAACACTCAGTTATAAGCCAGTCTCTCCCTGATTGTCACTACGTCTTTTTCCATTTGCGCCTTGAGCAACTCGGCGCTGTCGAACTTCTGCTCGCCACGCAGACGCTCTATTATATCAATTTTGAGGGTGCGGCGGTACAGGTCGCCGGTGAAGTCTAGCACGTGCACCTCCACGATGCGCTCCGTGCCGCTGAAGGTGGGGCGGCGGCCGATGAAGGTGGCGGCGGGCTTGGTCTGGCCTTCAAAATGAGCTATGGTTGCATATACCCCGTCGGACGGCAGTGCCTGATGCGGATCGAGGTCGAGGTTGGCAGTGGGGAAGCCCAGATCCATTCCGCGCCCCTCGCCGGTGATGACACGTCCCTCTAAACTGAAGGGACGCCCCAGCATGGCGTTGGCTTTGGCCATGTCTCCGTTTGATAAGGCCTGCCGGATAGCGGTGCTCGAGATAATCTCACCCTTGTATTTGACCGGGCCGATCACCTCGGTGCTGAACCCCAGCTTTTGACCCAGCTCGTGCAGGGCTTCGAGCGAGCCCTCGCGGTGCCGTCCCAGGGCGAAATCCCAGCCCAGTATCATGCCCTGCATCTTGAGGTACTGCTGCAATAAGAGCACGAAGGACTGCGCCCCTAGCTCCGCCATCTCGTGGGAAAAGGTGAGCGTGATGACAATATCGACGTCCTGCTCTTTTATGAGGCGGATGCGCTCGGACAGGCTGGTGAGCGAGGGCACAGATTCGCTAGGCGCGAGCAGGGCCATGGGGTGCTGCCTGAAGGTGACGATGGCGCTGAGCATCTTTTTGGAAATGGCCTGGTTGACCAACTCACGGATAAGAGTGCGATGCCCCAGGTGCATTCCGTCGAAGACACCGATGGAGACCAGCGTGCCTCGTGTGGGGGCCAGGCCGCTTAGTTCTTTTTCTATCGTCGTAACCATGTGTATAATGTCAAATCACGAGGTTGCAGCGCGCCCTTCCGTAGTACTTGGTCAAATTGTCAGTCTCAATGACAGTCATTGTTTCCTCCCGGTTAACCCGAGCGGGATGGCCTTTTTAGTAAATGGCGCTTATTATAGCCCCGTTGTACAGTGGTGTAAAGAAACATGCCTGTGATAAGTTCAGGTTAAGCCTTGGAAGATAACCTTGATAGTGTTCCGAGTTCACTTGAGGGCTGTGTCCGCTGGAATTGCCGCCCATATATTGCGAATGCTATAGTATTATATATCTCAGATACAGTTTCCTCCAGTCATCGCGTCCGATGTCAGGCACGAAATATTGCATTCGTAGGGCTTTTTGTGCCCGGATGGAAAATATTGTTGACAGCTGTTAATAGATATGGTATGATTCTAGTTTACTTATGATTTCTGTCTATTCGTCTTTTCATTTCCACTTCCCGCACAAAGTCTTTTGGTTGTAGCACTACCGCCAAATTTTGCCCCTTTCCCCGCAGGTTTTTATTAAGGAGTGAGCGTCTTTGGAACAAGCAATTTTCCCCGTCGGAACTAGAGCACCCGTGCCGCACCAATCCTATGCGCATATCTCCCAGGTGGTGGAGGTGCCCAACCTCATAGACCTCCAGTTGGCCTCTTTCCAGTGGTTGCAGGAAGATGGCATCAAGCAGCTTCTGGAAGAAGTCTCACCCATCAAAGATTTCACCGGCAACCGCCTGGAGCTCAGCTTCGTGGATTACGAGTTCAGGGAAACCCGTCTCTCCGAACAGGAGTGCACCCAGCGCGATCAGACCTACTCCATAACCCTGTACGTCAAGGCGCGCCTTTTGGTGAAGGGTACCGGCGAGATAAAGGAACCCTTCGACCTGTTCTTTGGTGATATGCCCATGATGACCGCCCAGGGCACATTTATTACCAGCGGCACAGAGCGCGTTATTGTGAGCCAGTTGCTGCGCTCCCCTGGCGTGTATTTCACCGTGGCCGAGGATGCCGTCAGCGGACGGCGAATGTGCAACGCCAACCTTATCCCCAGCCGAGGTGCATGGCTGGACTTCGAGACCAGTACCCGTGATGTCATCTCTGTCAAGATCGATGGCAAGCGCAAAATACCCATCACTACGTTGCTGCGCGCCATCGGCTTTGCCTCAGACGATGAGCTGCTTTCCATGTTTGCCGCAGAGGACAACTCGCCTGACCATCCGTTTATCAAGTCCACCATGGAGCGTGACCCGTCTATACGTGATGAGAACTCCGCTCTGATGGATATTTACCGCAAGGTGCGCCCTGGTGACCCCCCTAACCTCGAAAATGCCAGGAAGCTTCTGCAGAACATGTTTTTCAACCCCGAGCATTACGACTTAGGGCTGGTAGGCCGCTACAAGCTCAACCGCAGGCTGGGACTGCAGCCACAGGCTGAGGGAGAAGGCCGCGCACTCACTCGCGAGGATATGGCTGAGATCGTGCGCCATATTATCATGGTGAATAACGGCCAGGACCATTCGGATGATATAGACCACCTGGGCAACCGCCGCATCCGCACCGTTGGCGAGCTGATACAGAACCAGTTCCGCCTGGGCCTGATGAGGTTGGAGAGGGTAGCGCGCGAGCGCATGAGCATCCTTTCAGCCGAAGCCCTGACTCCAGGCGCCCTGGTCAACATCCGCCCGGTGGTATCGGCGGTGCGTGAGTTCTTCGGGGGTTCGCAGCTCTCACAGTTCATGGACCAGACCAACCCGCTGGCCGAACTGACACACAAGCGCCGCCTTTCGGCCATGGGGCCTGGCGGTCTTTCACGTGAGCGCGCCGGATTTGATGTGCGCGATGTTCACTTCTCCCACTATGGGCGCATCTGCCCTATCGAGACACCTGAAGGCCCCAACATCGGCCTCATCGGCTCGCTGGCTACCTATGGCCGCATTAACCGCTACGGTTTTATCGAAACGCCTTACCGCAAGGTGAAGAGCGAACTGGATACGCGTAGCGCCGAACTGGTAGGACGCAAACCGTTGGAAAATGTCACGGACAGCAAGGGTAAGGTACTTCTCGAAGCGGGGACCATGGTCACCAAGGAAACGCTTGCCAGGCTGGCCAAGCTGTCTGCTCGTATCGTTAAGGTCACGCCTTTCGTCTCCGCCGAGGTGGAGTATATGCAGGCCGATACCGAGGACAAGTACAACATCGGGCAGGCCAATGCCAAACTTAACGAGCTGGGCGAGTTCACTGAAGAGCATGTGGAGGCGCGTTTTGCCGACCGGTATTTCTTCCTTCCGCCATCGAAGATCGAGTACATGGATGTTTCACCTAAGCAAATATTTAGCGTGGCCGCCTCTCTCATCCCCTTCCTGGAGCACGATGATGCCAACCGCGCCCTGATGGGCGCCAATATGCAGCGCCAGGGTGTTCCCCTGGTGCTCCCCGAGTCGCCACTGGTGGCTACGGGTATGGAAACTGAAGCCGCCCGTTACAGCGGGCAGGTGCTTTTTAGCAAGACCGGCGGCACCGTCGCTTCGGTTACCAGTTCTGATATTACTGTCACGACCAATGACGGACGCGACGAAGTGTACCCGCTCAAGAAATTCGTGCGCACCAATCAGGGCACATGCATCAATCAGAGACCCATCGTCAGCAAGGGCGAGAGGGTAAAAGCCGGTCAGGTGCTGGCCGACAGTTCGGCCACCGAGCGCGGCGAGCTGGCGCTGGGCCAGAACGTGGTGGCGGCATTTATGAGCTGGGGAGGTTATAACTACGAAGATGCCATCATTGTCAGCGACCGCTTGGTGGAACGT